>NZ_JAUBPT010000191.1:0-14230 GCF_036700905.1 Microcoleus sp. S13_C3
TACAACAAACTACATTGAAATTTAGTCGGATTTAACTGTAGCATATTTTGGGTTCCAGTTAAGATGCGTTTACCCTGTCTGCCTACCGCACCATTGCACAGCAATTGCTTTTGTACAATTGGGGTAGCGGCTGTGGTTTTTCTCTGGTAGCGCCTCCAGGAAAGAGCAATCATCAAAGCGGCTTGGCGATCGATATTGAAGACTATGACGGCTGGCGTCCGTATTTGGAGGCTTACGGTTGGCATTGGCTAGGTGATATTGACCCTCCTCACTTTGATTACGTGGGAGGAGGAAAACAAGATATTCGTGGCACAGCAATGCTAGCAATTCAGAAGCTTTGGAATAACAACCATCCAAACCAAAAAATTGACGAGGATCGTGGTTACGGGCCTCAAACCGAATCTGCCCTAAAGAACTCGCCAGCGATGGGATTTGAGATAGCACCGTGGGATGAAAAACCCAGATTGCTGAAACTCAGCCGACCGATGATGGAAGGGTCTGATGTTACAAAGCTTCAGGAAGCTTTGAACAAGGCTGGCATTGTAGTTGGGACTGATGGTGAATTTGGACCAGCAACAGACAAAGCCGTCAAAGAATTTCAACGGCAGAAGGGTTTAGAACCAGATGGAATTGTCGGACCGAAAACCCGCCAAAAACTGGGTTGAGCGGTTGGCGATCGAGTTAACAAAATCTTGAGCTGAAAAATACGTTGTTGAATTGGCAGAGTCTTCTGAATAGCTATAACTTACGGCTCTAGAACTCTGCCGATACACCAACGCTCAGCATGAAAAAAATAAGCTACAAAAATGAGGTAAAAATGGCTGATAAACCTGAACAAACACCGAATATTTATGCCTTATTAATTGGCATTGACGGCTATAAGCCTAATCGGTTGTACAATGATCTTAAAGGATGCGTGGGTGACATCAATCTTGTAGCAAGCTACCTCTTAAAAACGGTGAAAATTCCATCCGAACGGATTTTCAGGCTGACTTCTCCGAATCCTAAAGTTGCTCAAACGATCGCAACCAAAGACCCGGAACCAACTTATGCAAACATTGTGGCGCAGTTTAAAGCCATTACAGAACTAGCGCAACCGGGAGAGCAGGTATACATTTACTACGCCGGCCACGGAGGACGGGCGACAACCATCTATCCAGAACTGAAAGGGGCTGACCAAGAAGATGAAGGTATTGTGCCCTCAGATATTAGCGCTGGAGGTCGTTACCTACTCGATGTGGAATTGGCGATGGTGTTGAAGCGGATGACGGACAAAGGGTTAATTGTCACACTTATTATGGATAGCTGTCACTCTGGAGGAGTAACCCGAGGTGATGGTGCTATCCGCAGCGGAGAAGAAACCGACAAAACACCGCCAAATCAGGAAAGCTTGGTTGCTCCGCTTGAGGAGTTGAGCAAAAACTGGAAAACTCTAACTGAAGGAGTAGATGGTGATATTGCATGGGTTCCTCCCATAAAGAATTACCTTCTTTTAGCAGCCTGTCGCCCCAATGAGGTAGCTTGTGAGTATCCGTTTGACGGTAAAGAGCAACATGGAGCCCTGACTTACTGGCTAATTCAGACTCTGGCTACGAGTTCTACAGCATTGAGTTTCAACAAACTGTACGATCGCGTTTGCGCTCAAATTCAGAGTAAGTTTCCCCAACAGTTACCCATGTTAATCGGTGACGGCACTCGCGCAGTATTTGGGAACGATCGCTTACCGCCTCAGTACAGCGTGACAGTTATCAATGTAGACGCCAAACAAAAGCAAATTACCTTGAATGCCGGATTAGCTCAAGGACTCAGCAGCGGTACGCGATTTGCTATTTATCCACTGAATGCCACAGATTTTTCCAACAGGCAACAACAACTGGCTATTGTTGAAATCGTAGAGGTTCAAGCCTCTACATCAGTGGCAAGAGTTCTGGAACCTCAAGAGGGAGGAATTAAGGTTACAGAAGAGAGCAAAATCGAACTGGGCGCTCCTGCTGTCCTGGTGGCTGCACCAGTCGCTCTGGTGCGTCGAGTCCTGTTGTTAGATAACAAAGAAGCAGGCGATAAGGAGCATCAATTACCACCCGAGTTAGTTGACAAACAACAGGAAGCTTTAGAGAAAGTTCGGCAAGCTTTGACAGGAAATGGTTGGGTTGTTGAAGTGAAAGCGGGCGATGAGCTAAAGTCTGACTATCAAGTTGCGGTTGGCAGAGATAGTGAGTACGAAATTTCTAGTGAAACTCCTTTCAAAAACTTAGGAACGCCACTACAAATTGATGCTTCAGATGCGGCGATCGGAGTTGTAAATCGCTTAGTTCATTTGACCAAATATCAAGCGGTACAAACACTAGACAATCCCTCTTCCGAACTTGCAAAACACGTTGAGTGTGAATTGGTAGACGAGAACAGGCAACCATTTAAGGAGCCGAGTAACATCGTCTTAAAACAGGGTAAGATCGTCTTCTTACGTGTTAAGAATACAGATAGTCAACCGCTCAATATTGCTGTTCTCGATCTCGACTCCACTTGGGCTATTTCTCAATATCGCATTTACGGAATTGAAGATATCTTTTTTACACTAGCTGACGAGCAAGAAATATACCTCAAAATGCGTGCTGCTTTGCCAGCAGGAGATGATGACAAGCCAGCCAAAGAAACTCTCAAGTTGTTTGCAACTCGCGGTATCGCTAACTTCGAGTGGCTAACTTTACCTGCTCTTGATGTAAATATGGGTCAAAGAAAAGGCAATCTTGAAGAAAAGCTCAACAAGAAAGCAGAAGAACGTGCAGCGAGGGGAAAATCTACCAATATCAGTCCTCTCAACAATTTGTTGAGTATTATCGGTGCTGATGTTGATAAGGCACCTTCGCCTGAGTCAGCCCGTGCGATGGTTTACGAACCCGATCCGAATGCTGATTGGCTAACCAAGCAGGTGACATTTACGATCGCTAGATAATACTTTCGGAATTGGGCTGTCAAATAGCTGAGAATTTAAGGTTGCTAATTCTAGCAAACTACTTTCCAGATTTTGACAGCCTCCCGTAAGATTTTGTGCGATGCAGAATAGCTGGAAACTAGAGATATAACGTGGAGTTATGACTGAGCTAACCGAAGAAATAGAAAATCTCGATCGAGCAATGATTTTGGAAGCCGTAGAGTTTGAACCTGTCAAGCAGGGGCGATCGCTCGTCGTAACGATTGGCATCAACGAGTATGTCCACTGGCAAAAACTCAAGAATGCCGTGCAGGATGCGATCGGGCTTCAACAGACACTCATCGACAAGCTGGGATTTTCCGCACCGATTCCACCATTGCTTAATGAGGCTGCTACTAAAGCAGCGATCGAATCCTTGATTGAGGATCAACTTCGAGAGGAGTTGCAGGAAGATGACAACTTGGTGCTGTTCTTTGCAGGGCATGGGCATACCCGTACTGACAAGGTGGGGGGCAAGGTTGTGGGAGAAACCGGATTTATTGTTCCGGTAGAAGCACGAGGACCTAAAGAATACTGGAGCGACTACATCCAGATCGATCCACTCCTTCAGTCCATTAGCAGGCTTCCAGCAAGACACATTCTTGTCATTCTGGATTCCTGCCATAGTGGTTTTGCCTTGGGTGAAGCAATGAAAAGCTTCCGAGATGCAGTTCGCTATGAGAGAGACTTGAGCAATCGCATCAGCCGTAAAGTCATTACATCTGCTAGACGTGAACAACTTGCACTGGACGGCGGACCAATTCCTGGTCATTCCCTTTTTACTGGCACGTTGGTTGATGGATTTAACTGGGGCAAAGCAGATTTGGATGGTAATGGACTAATTACTTCTTCAGAACTAGGACTATTCATTCAGCAGCAGGTAGCACAAGCTTCCCAATCGAATCAAACACCAGACTTTGGCTCATTTTATTTCGATGATCGAGGTGAAATGGTGATTTCGCTGCGGAATCAAAGCTTTGATGCACTCAAAGCTCGTGCCTTTTCTGCTCTACAAAGTGGTAATTTTACTACTTTTAGTGAATTGGTCGATCTCCTTATTAAGCTAAAAGCTTCTAGTCCTGAAACACTTTACTTAGAATACAGATTGAGATTTTTTGAACGAAACTTTGAAAGAGTCATTGAAATTATAGAAAATCTTCTGACATTAAACCCTCCTGTTGGTCTAGTTCCACTTTCTAGTGACGACCTCTGGGTGATTAGAGAAAAACTCGATTGTTGGAAGTCTTTACTAACGATTGCCCAATCGGAGTTTCCGCTCAAAGTCACCGTTATGGTAGGTTCAGCTCCCGATGAAATTGAAATAGCTGAACAACCAAAAACTAGTAATGAAGCAGCTTATTATATTGAGTACCAAAACACTTTTTATTTTAGAATTAATAATTTTACAGAAGAAACCATCCACGTTTACATGGTTAGCATTGATGTGAATGGTCGGTTTTCTTCTATGAATCTCTGGCAAGATGCAGAAGTTTTATTAAATGGCCTTTCCCCCGGAGCAACAAAATTAACATATATTTTTGTTCAAAAAGAGAGCAGGGGCTTAGTAGAATTACGCTTATTTTCTTCACCTAAAAGAGTGGATTTTTTTCTATTTCCAGCAGACAATAACATCTCCTATGGCAGTGTTATAGAGATTGAAGATGAGGATTTAAAAACAATCAAGATGAAATCTATTCGTTATACAGCCCAAAAGTTTGTATAAACTTCAATCGTTACGTTAATAGCAATAAAATATATTAGTTCGAGACAAAGCCATGCAATGGGAATACAACAGAACTAACTTCGATCGCAACCTAGCAGTCGTCATCGGCATTAATCGCTACAAGAGCGAAAGCATTCATGACCTGAGTACACCAGTCAGTGATGCTAGGGCGCTTGCGGATTTGCTAGAAACAGAGTATGGATATAATCAAGATGAAAAAGGCGATCGCCTGTTCGATGAAAATGTAGTTCGCCTGTTCGACTCAGACGCCACGCTGACAGGACTCCAAACGCTACTTGATAAAACCATTCCCCATCAACTCAAGCCCACGAAATACGATCGCCTAATTTTCTACTTTGCGGGTCATGGCATTCCCCACAACGGTCAAGACGGACCAGAAGGATATTTAGTCCCACAGGATGCAGACTGGCAGAAAGACGGCTCTTTTCTAGCCATGTCTGAGGTGTATAAGGCACTGAGCAAACTGGAGTGTCATCATTTGCTAGTCATTCTGGACTGCTGCTTTGCTGGAACCTTTCGCTGGGCAGGTCGCCGGAAAATGATACCGATTCTAGAAACGGTTCGCCGGGAACACTACGATCGCTTCATTCGCTATCCGGCATGGCAGGTAATAACCTCGGCAGCGCACGACCAAGAAGCATTAGATGTGGCTAAATTAGCTGAGGATAAGCGTGGTGCAATTCCAGATGAGAAGCAGGAACTGCATTCTCCGTTTGCACTGGCACTACTGGAAGGATTGCGCGAAAACAAAGCAGACATGATTCCAGATGGCGTTATTACTGCTCACGAGTTGTATGTGTATCTAGATCAGCAGGTCAGCCAGTTATCTGGCTCTCGTCAAAAGCCTGGAATCTATCCGATGAGGCTAGAGTATGACCGAGGAGAGTTTGTTTTTACAAAACCTGGATTCACGTCCGAGCAACTCAAGCCTGCACCACTCCTGAACGAGAGCAATAATCCCTATCGTGGGTTGGCATCATTTGATGAAAAACACGCTAACTTCTTTTTCGGTCGAAAGATATTAGTTGAAGAACTCCAGCATCGCCTGTCTCAAGCGAATCGTTCTCTCACGGTCGTTTTGGGAGTTTCGGGTTCCGGTAAATCCAGTTTAGTTAAAGCCGGATTGATTCCTGAGTTGAGGCAGGAATCAAAATGGTACATCCTCGATCCAATACGTCCGGATCGGTATCCATTTACAGCTTTAGCACGAGCCATTCTGCCTATCGCTCAGCCGGAACTGATGGAGCAACTCTCTCAAGTGAGTTTTCTTGATGAGGTGTTCAAACCCAAGGAAGAAAGCGGTCAAGATAAGGGTGATGAATCAACAGATGCAGTGTTTGTCAAACTAGCAGAGTCTTGGAACAGTGCAAAGTCAGAAGCTAAACTTTTGGTCGTTGAGGATTACTTCAAGCAGCTTTTGGCTTTGTGTCGCAATCCCGAAGAAAAGGAACAGTTATCGCAGCTTTATCGGGCAATTTTTGAAACACTAGAATCTCTGAGTAATAGACTCCAAAATGAGCCGCAACACCTCTCTAGTGTTATTAAAAAGTGGAACGAGAGTCATCCCAATGTCAAGTTGCTGTTAACGATCGACCAGTTTGAAGAGTTGATTACGATGAGCCAGGAGAGTCAAACAGAAACTCGTGGCGGTGACAGGCAGGAGAGCGATTCTCGGAACGAGACAATTGGCGATCGCGCTGCTGAATCTCAACCTTGGCTACCGTTTTTGCAGGTGCTGACAGAGGCAATTGTTAAATGTCCTCAGCAGTTGCATATTGTGTTAACGCTACGCTCCGACTTTGAACCGCGTTTTCTTTCTTCACCACTTTCGGCTTACTGGAAAGATGCCCGATTCCCCGTGCGGGCGCTGAATTTGGATGAGTTACGACAGGCGATCGAAGGACCTGCCCTGAAGCAAGCGTTGTACTTTGAACCACCGGAGTTGGTGGGCAAGTTGATTGATGAGGTGGGGCAGATGCCGGGAGCGTTACCGTTGCTCTCGTTTACCTTGAGTGAACTGTATATCAAACTGTACGATCTGTGGACAAAGGATAAGAGTACAGATCGCGCTTTGCGAATCAAGGACTATGAGGAACTGGGTGGAGTGGCAGGAGCATTAACCCGTCGAGCAACGGAAGAGTATGAGGTACTGGATGAGAAGCATCGAGCCACGATGCGGCGAGTAATGCTGCGGATGGTGGCGATCGAGGGGGGAGGAGTGGCACGGCGACGGGTGCCAATGGCTGAACTAAAATATTCATCTACTGAGGAAGATGAGCGAGTCACAACAGTGATTGAGCGTCTGGTCAATGCTCGCTTGTTGGTGAAAGGACAGGAGACTGGGGAACCTTACGTGGATCCAGCTCACGATTTCCTGGTGCGAGGATGGGACGAGTTGCAAAACTGGAAAGATGCAGAACAGGAAAATTTGATTTTACAAAGGCGACTAACTCCTGCTGCCGTGGACTGGAAAAATCAACAACCCGAACCACTTCGCTGGAATACGGCTCCACATCATTGGTTGAAACAATTTAAGGATCAATGGGAGAAAAAAGATCAACAAGTTGGTCTGCTGTGGAATACTAACCCTCGCCTAGATTTATTAAAAAAACAGGTCTGGTTAAACGATGTTGAAACTGAATTCTTCCGGCATAGTATTCTCAAAAAAAATAGAGATACTTTGAGAAATCGGTGTCTTATTTTTGGGATACCACTAGCATTAGTTTTAAGTATAATATTGCCTTTGATAGATGCAACTTTATCCTGGGGGAGACACTTGGAACATTTAGGTAAGCTCTCAAGAGGACAGTTTGTGGTTTATCTAATTAATAATCAACAGGAGGCATATTATAAAAAAAACAAAAAATTTTTTCAAACAATAGATGAGCTAAATATTGACACAATTAATAAAGATTATATTTATGAGATTCCTGAACAACAACAGGCTATAGTAACAGCCAAGCCTAGAGTGGAAGGCTTGCAAAGCTTTACTGGAAAAGTTTTTATTATTGAAGGAAAAACATTATCTATAATTTGTATGAGCAATAAAACCACCAAAACTACTCCCGGTAAACCTATTTTGAAAAATGGCAAACCTCAGTGTGGTTCAGATTCTAGCCGAAAGGATTTCAAGAAAATAAATGACCCTGACTTAAGTAAACCCGTACCACTAGGGATAGTTGTTCTGTTGGAAATTTGGGAAAAAATTAGGCAGTTAGGGAAATAGCTATGATTGCTCACGCAGGTGCTAGATGAGTAAGAATGAATGAAACAAGGATTAACAATGATGTGGGAAGATAAAAATAATTTTGATTGCAACCTCGCAGTTATTATCGGCAGCAATCAATATCAAAACAGTATTGCCAAGTTGAAAACAGCAAAACCCGATGCTGAAACACTAGCTGATCTATTAAGAGATGAGTATCAGTATCAGGTTGAGCTAATCACGGATGACACCGATCGCAAGCGCACACTGGAAGAGCTTAAAAACCTACTCAAGGAGTTGCCTGAAAAACTCCAGCCACCTGCCGAAAACAATCGCCTGCTCTTCTACTTTGCTGGACACGGGATGCCCCTCGAAAGCGACCACGGATCGACTGGAAAGTTAAAAAAGTTGAGCGATCGCCTCGTCACATAATTTTTATCACTAATCTTTGTATAAAGCTCAGCTTGCAGGTTTTACCAAACTTTTCTCCCAAGTCTCGCAAATTGCTGTAGCACCCATATTTGCAATCTTTTTGATAATTAGAGTAGCCAGGAGAGTAGCAACAACAGGAGCAAACCCAAATCCACTGACTAAAACAGGAGCCAACATCCCAGCCGCTTTGGTATAGTTCTGATTTATTGTTTCATCTAAAATCTTCTGAGTCTCTGCATCGTCTCCGAGGGGTTTGCACATAAGTTGGTAAACTAAGGGGTTCACGCGATCGAACAACTGGCGACCAGCATCTAAAAATCTTGGATCGATCGCTGCTCTAGCCGCAAAGTTCACATCAATAGATTCCAAGGAAGCTGCGTCTACCCCTCTTGCTCCACGTCCAGCAACATCATCCCCTATGGCTTGTACGCGAGAGCCTAGCTGAGCTTCCAATACATCATCATCCAGCTCCCACAAACTTGCCACAATGGCTTCAACTTCTGTCATTGCTAGTTATCTCCAGGCTTTAGTTAACAATAGAGTTACTGATTATTCTGGGGATATAAAAATATCTTCCGAAACCAATCAAGCTAGTTTAACCAAAATATAGTGATATTTCAAAAATCTCAACTATTCTTATCATTTTTTGATTGAGCGACTATCTCTCTGGAGATGAGCCGTGTTCGCGACTAATATCATTCCGGGTGGGCCGGAATGATATTACCCAACAAAAGAAGCCGGGGGTAGCGCGCGAGATCGTTTTACTTTTAATTAGAACGACCTACTTAATTACTAACCTCAGCCATTTCAATCACGCGACCATCGTAATCCTTAACCAAAAAATTCAGCGGCTTTTCCCGGCGAATTTTATAACTAATGCCGCGAGTTTGTACCCTCATCAATAGCTGATCCAAACATTCGCGATCGAAACAAACGTGACGCGGGCGATTTTTTTCCCCTACACCGGCCCCGCTAATAATGTGCAGTTGGGTATTTTTCATCAACTGATACCACAAACCCTCGGGACTCCCCATTGTTTGAGAGGTCGTTGCCCTCCCGACATTCGGCGACAAATACAGCGGATCGATACCAGTTGTCCCCAAAGTTTGCTCGTAATTGTAGTAGTAGTGCAGCGGCACTTCTGCTACTGGCAGGTTTAGCATACCTTCATAGAACTCCCTCGCTTGTCCGAGATCCGATACCATCACTGTGTGTACCTTCGGAGCACTGGTGAGAAACATCCACATCGCCCCCGCATAGGCGGCCAGCAGCATCACCATAATCCCTTGAGTCGAAAACAAGCTGTCCAGGGACGGCAAAAAAGAGCTCAAGTACAAAGGCCGAAGTCCAAAAGCAATAAAACTAACTGCTAGAGTCATGAATTATAAGAAAGGGTAAACAACGAAATTTATCAAGATTGCAGTCGCGATCGCCCGCGAGACTTAAACTATTAGCTTAGCCATCTATAGCAATCCTAAATGATTCGTGTAATTCTTGTAGGGGCAAACCCCCCGTGGTTGCCCCGCTTGACTGGGGTAGGCACGGGGGCACTACCCCTACATATTTTTACAAATGATTTAGGATTGCTATATGTTAGCAAAAACTAGCGGTTAGGCCCTACCCGATGAAAGTCTTTGTCTACGGCACTCTCAAACCGGGGGAGTGCAACTACCTCCGCTACTGCGAAGGAAAAGTTGTGAATGCTTACCCCGCGATCGCCCGCGGTCAACTTTTTGCGCTGCCGATCGGCTATCCTGCGATGATGGCCGGAGATGGCACAGTCTGCGGTTTTCTCCTCTGTTTCGCAAATTCGGCTATTTTGGACGATTTAGACCGATTGGAAGACTATCATCCCCTGCGGGAACCGACACAAAACGAATATCAGCGACAGGAAATCGAAATCTTCGATCGACACCTCAAACCTTTAGGCACGGCTTGGGCTTACTTCATGTTACCCGATCGCGTTCGTTCCCTAGGAGGCATCTGGCTGCCCCACGGCAGGTGGGAAAATAGGTTTTTCACCAATTGACACTCCCCTGGCTAAAGCCGAGGGGATTCTTGATTCGCAGAATCAACTTGCCGATGCAGAATTACTTCAACATCGGTAGCGGTCAACTCTCCACAAGCGTTCGGATCTCTGATCCAAGTTCCGACGTGCCCCGCCGTACTCAATCCCCGACTTAGGATTACTTTAGCTGCGTTGTGATCGCGATCTAATACACATCCACACCGACAAGCGTGAGTTCGCGTTGATAGACTTTTCTTAACAATGGTTCCGCAGCTAGAACATTCTTGACTCGTCCCGTGGGCTGGTACGGCAATTGTAATTCTTCCGAATACTTTACCAAAATATTCCATCCACACTCGAAACATATACCAAGATGCGTCGTTAATTAATTTAGCTAAGCAGTGATTCTTCACCATGTTTTTGATTCTCAAATCTTCATAGACTACACAGTCGTTGGACTGGATAACACATCTTGCTAATTTCACGGCAAAATCTTTACGCTGTCTACTTATTTTGAGGTGGCGTTTTCCTAGAATTACCCTAGCTTTTTTTCTATTTTCTGAACCTTTGACTCGCTTTGAAAGCCGCCTTTGGGCTTTCTTTAGTCGGCGCTCTCCTTTGCCCAGAAAACGCGGATTTTCGACTGTAACACCATTAGAGTCTGTGTAGAACTCTTTGAGCCCCACGTCTAATCCAATAGCATTACCTGTAACTTCAACCTTCTCGGAACGGTCAACTTGAATGCAAAACTGGACGTAATATCCATCGGCTCGTTTGACTAAGCGCACTCGCTTAATTTGGCTAAGCTGATAGAAATGTAAGTCTCGCGTTCCTTTCAGCTTGAGTTTTCCGATGCCTTTTTTATCGGTAAAAGTGATAGATTTTCGGTCAGTTGCCATCCGCCACCCGGTCGTTTTATATTCGACCGACCGATTGTCTTTCTGAAACTGCGGAAAACCCTTTTTTCCTGGGATTTTATTTTTACAGTTGTCGTAGAATCGGGCGATTGCCGACCACGCTCTTTCGGCGCTTGATTGTCGAGCCATGCTGTTCAAGTCATCACAAAACGTCCATTCTTTAGCTAAAACAGCGCTGTACTTATTTAAGTCATACTTATCGACTTTTTGGTTTTCCATCCAAAAGCGCAATGCTTTGTTACGGATGAATTGTACTGTTCTAATTGCTTCGTCTACAGCGGCAAATTGCTGCTTTTTTCCGTATGCTTTGAATTCAAAAACTAGCATGACTTCGACCTCATCACGTTCTTCTTATGCTAACAACATCGGCTTAATATCGCTTGAGTTGTTCACAAAGCTTTACACGTAAGTTTCGTATACTATAAAGTTAGTCGTAAAAACTTGGTTCTAACAAAGGAACTGGGAGGCTAAAGCCTCCTTCTGCCTTTCATCCCCGGACTAAAGTCACGGGGTTTTCATGCTTGATCGTTATAAGGTGGTTAATGCCGATGAGCTTACTAAATAGCCATTGCAGTGGGCGAAGGTGGCTCGAACCTGTAACCGTAACCCCGAATAGTTTTAATAAACTGCGATCCAGTAGCATCAACTTCAATCATTTTCTTGCGAATTTGACCGATATGTACGCTAACAACTTTCTCTTCTCCTGTGTCGTCGCAGTTCCACCCCCAAATTTTTTCAATTAGCTGTTGGCGACTCCAAGATTGACCGGAATGACTTGCCAAAAAATACAAAATATTAAATCCCAAGGTTGTTAACTTGATAATTTTGTCGTTGAGTGTTGCTTCCCGACGCGCTGAATCGATCGCGAATTGATCGAATACAATACGTGATGAAGCGACAGGCCTCATCCGTCTCAACACAACTTCTATACGAATTGCCAACTCCGCCAAACCAAAGGGTTTGCAGATATAGTCATCAGCACCTGCAGACAGGACTTTAAGTTTATCAGCTTCGTCTGTGCGGCTGCTTAGCATAATCACAAAAACATTAGTACGGCGCTGCATTTCCTGGCAGAGGTGATAACCTGTAGTACCTGGCAAATTCCAATCGAGAACGACTAGCAGTGGCTTGAAGTTCTCAAACAATTCTAAAGCCGTCTCGCCATCGGCTGCCGAATCTACTTGATATTTCTGATTTAAAAAACGATGAACTAGATTGCGGATGGATACGTCATCATCCACAACGAGAATCTTGGGAGTAGTATCAGTAGTCATCACAAAAAAGTTTCTTTCTTTTGTCAATTTCAACCGGGCAATTACAGCACAGCTTTAGTGAAGCAAAAATTCCAGGTCTTTCCAACTAATACAGACTTTTTTGGGGCAATTCTTCTCTCAACTTCGCTTGAATGTCAAAAGGCTCTCCCCAATCCCAAATTTTTACTTCTAGGTGTTCGTTAAATACCATTATTTCAAGCTCTATCGGAGTTTCTAATGGCAGATTTTTGTGAGCGTGGCGAACAGCATTCGTAAACCCTTCAATCACAGCAAGTTTACACTGATGCAAAACGACTAGGGGAATTGGTAGAGGATCTAGCTGTTCAACCCAGGATAAAACTTGAGCAACAGCCTTGATATCCGTATTTACTTCAAGCCTAAATTGGTGAAGTGGCTGGTTAGAACTTGGCTCGTGTTGGGGAACTCGTTGCTTTTGAAACCCGAAATTAAAGCTGGTTAAAACATCGATCGCGCGCTTAAAAAAACCATCTTCAATGCTGCGTTGGGATGGTACTAGACCAGGCTGCTGATAATATTTTACAATGAACAGACAGTTCCGACCGTCAGAAGTGCGGGTATAACTTAGCTCATCGGCAATTTTGCCAATAATTTTTATACCTATCCCACCTGACGGAATTTCATCTATGTTATCTATCATGGTGCTATCCTTTGTCATCATTTAATGTGTACTTTTTTACCTAAAAAAGACAGTGGCATTCTGAACGATTAAGTTTGCATGATTTATGCCTGACTTTTCCCGTATGCCGTGCACTTGTTGTCCCGATCATTTTCTCTTTTTTGCTCGGAGCTTGACAAACTCAGTTTGCGATCGCTAAACTGATCGAAAACTGACATTGACAATTAGATAAGTAAATTATACAATGACCACCCTCAAAGCCTCTGAGGAGGGATTAGTAAAAATTAAGCAAGCTAGAAGAGAAAGGGGCTCGACTATAGAAGACCCCAGATGGCTAGTAGAAGCTAGTCAAAAATTAGAGCCCGATCGAACTTGGACTATTGCCGGGCCCTATGCCGATGGCCTCTCGCTGCCAACTTGGAGGCGTTTTTTAGGAGGAAGAGACCCAATTAAAGCTAATGCTTTCAAGGCTTTCTGCAGGGTTTTGCAGTTGAATTGGGAAGAAATTGTCGATCGTCCTCCTTTAGCCCCCTCTTACCAAGGGGGGGTTGGGGGGGTTAGAGATTTTTGCCAACAGGATATTGATTCGGTAGTGCAAGAGATCCGGCAAAAATGCCACAGCAAAATCCAACAGCTTTACAGCAAAATGCAACTGTTGGATATTGCACAGCCCGTTGATGTCAGCAACCTCTACGTTGAAGTCAACATTTTGGAGGAAATTACCAGTTGGCAGCCGGGAGAAATTAGCGATTTACTCAGAGACTTCAACCCAGATGCAGATAACTTTAACCGCTTGGGATTAGGTAAAGTACGCCAGAAACGAGTATCAGGATTGGATGCGGTGAAATCTCATTCTAAATTGATGGTACTCGGCAAACCGGGTTCCGGTAAAACTACTTTTTTGAAACACATTGCCATTCAGTGCGATCGCGCAAAATTTGAAACAAACAAAATACCGATTTTTATGGGAGCATCCCGGTTTTGTAAATGGTTAAAAGTATGATAAGAGCCAAAATTTTTCGCCCTCCGCTATATGATAGAA
>NZ_JAUBPT010000192.1:0-14157 GCF_036700905.1 Microcoleus sp. S13_C3
GTTCTATCATATAGCAGAGGGCGAAGAATTTTGGCTCTTATCATACTTTTAACCATTTACAAAACCGGGATGCTCCCGATGCAACTCTGTCTGCATAAGCATTAAGAGTGCTAAAAACATTTCTTCTGCACCACTACAGGCGTTTAAACCGATTTGTCGCTGTGCTTGTACATGAGTTCCCTGCTGCCCTTCGAGAAAGCGAAAGTAATGCAGAAAGTTGAGCCATTGATTGATGTTGTTGGAGTCTGGTTGGGTTCTAATTGTTAAGAATCCGACTCCTATTTGAAATAGTGCTAGTTGGACTACTTTGTTGCCTTCTCCTGCTTCGCCAAAGTTAAAGGGAATTTTACCTATGGGAGTAATTAATTCCCACTGTGCTCGGAAACCAAAGATGTCGCGGGCTGCTTCGTTGAGTTTCCACAGGCGGGCTGTGGGTGGGTGATTGTCTGTGGGGTTGAGGTAGTTGGCGACGTGGAATAGTAAGTCGTCTTTGGGAAATGTTTGGGATTCCCATAGCATTTGATTTTGTCGTGCTGGTATTTGGGTTTGGGATATGGCGTTTTTGAGGGTTGGAAATTTTTTGGTTTCAAATAGAAATGGGTAGACGAAATAGATGAATGACCCGTTTTCGTCTACTGTTGCTGTGTTAAAGTTCACTGGTGTTACCTTTTTGGATGGGAGGGAAGGTCGATCGCTCTCGATGGTACATAATAATGGAAACAAGAGGCTTCATCTACAATTTTTGCTGAGCATTTTTTATATAAGTAAATAAAATATTTGTTAAAAATAGCCGAAAAGATGTTGTTTTTTGGGCTATAAATTTAAATATATGTGTTGATAGTTACGATCGCCCGAATGGATTGACTCGATCGCCCGAATGGATTGCAGATATTGCACCCTACAAGAATTACGATCGAGCTTTGGGCATTGTACAGTTAAGCAAGGGCGATCGGGTAGGCACTCTTGGCGCTACCCCTACAAGTTTTACAAATTTTTGGTCTGCCGTCTCTTCTAAGACTGGCGATCAGGGATAGGCACTCTTGGCGCTACCCCTACAAGTCTGGAATTACAGTCCTGGACGCATTAAGACTCCTCGAAACCGGGTTTTTTAGTTAATCTGGGTGCTCCAACGAAGGATTTTCGTAGAAAAACCCGGTTTCTGACGCAGCCTGCGTTCAGGGCTAAATTAGTAACTCGGATTGCCCGTAATAAACGCCGCCGATACCCACTGGTCTGTATTTTGCAAGCGGAACCAACGGTTTTCATTCTTCCCTTCCCGCGCATCCCAGTGAGTCGTGCCCACAGTGGTAGCGTCAAAAGTCCGGCTGTTATTGGTGGCGAGAGAGCCTACAACGGGGAAATTCGTTCCCGGCCCGCTGCGGACGTTTAAACTTCCATCGGCGGTGCCGTTGAATACCGGATTACCGGTGATAAAAGCGCCAGAAACCCACTGGTTTGTACCTTGAATGCGGAACCAGCGATCGTCATTGCGCTGTTCGCGAGCATCCCAAACAGTGGTACTGCGAGAAACTGCGTCGAAATTGCGGCTGGTGTTGGGAGTCAGCGAACCAACTATGGAACTGTTCGTTCCTGGGCTGCTGCGAACGTTAAGTTGTCCGTCTACTGTACCCCGGAACAACGTGCCAGTTACGGGATTCTGTGTGATGGGATTCTGTGTGGGATTTCCTGACAGATATACAAATTTAGCGCTATTAAAAGCACTGGTTCCGGGGTTAATAGTGCGCGAGTTGAAAGACATTCTTGCCGAGGCAAAATTGGCTTCGGAAATCACAAAAGAACCGTTAGCATTCACTCGTTCGACAAAGCCTACATGACCTACGCTACCTGCACCGCCTTGATTTGGGTCCCAGACTACAAAACTGTTAGCTTTTGCTTGACGGCCCCAGGAACCGGCCTGGTCGTCCCAAACACCTGCGTGACCGGAAATTTTTCCTCCTAAACCGCTATAGTTTTGAAGCAAACCTTTTTCTAAGGCTCGACCAAAAGCAAAGTCTGTACACCAAAGATAGGTGCCGCCAGTGCCGTTACTTGCAACAAATTTATTGCCGGAACGACTGTAATTAGCTGAGTTGAAGTTGATCTGAAATTCAGAGGGCGTTGATTGTTCTATGAAAACAGTTTTGCCGCCTAGGGTAATAGTTGCTGCATCGTCTTCTGATTTGAGAGCGAGAATTTCGGGTTTGCTCAATTCTTTGCCTCGAACAACGGCGGCAAAAATCTCGCCTTCATCGCCAGCAGCATCGGCAATATTGATTCGGGAGTCTATGAAATGCCCCATTTCTTCAAGCAGCACGCTTGCTACGGCTTCGGGATTGTTCGCGTTTTGCTGAATGTACTCTTTTGACAGATAAATCTCGCCGTTTAAGCTGTCAAAAGCACCGTTAGCGTTATTGATATGAGAACTGGAAATAACTGTCACTCGTGGCAGATTTTTGGTGTTGCCACTGGCGGCAGCTTGTACTATAGTTTGAGCGGCTGCCAAGTCAATGTCATCTCCAAAGGCGAGTTTCATATCTTGGTTGAAATTCGCTGCATTAGCAAAGCGTTTGAGATAGCTGCTAGCAATTTCTTGAGCTTGTTCTATGACTGAACCTGTGAGTACATCGGCTGTGTTAGATTGGGAAAGGTTGGCGGCGCTGGATGTTGCAGGGTTAACTGATATTGCTGATGGTTGCTGGCTGAGGATAAAGTTGCTGATATCTGGTGTTGGATAGTTGAGATTAAGTTCGGGTAGGAAAGTGCCGATGTCGGGTGAACTTTTAGTGGTTCCGGTAGGGAGTGTTTTTGCTAAAGGATCTAATTTTATATCGAAAGCAGTGGGGTCAACATTAGGGGATGTTTGCCAGGAGTTGCTGTTGTTGGAGAAGGTTGAATCTAACATGATTTTACGTTTTTATAAGTGGAAATTGCTGGTTCATTGCTGTTGTTAGTGACATCTTAATGCTGAGTTCCCGCGCTCCACTAGAGATTTTGTGCGAATGACAATTCGTGCGAATGACGATTTGATGTGGCAGATTTTGGGGTGAAATTGCAATGTTGTTGGTGCGAATGACGATTTAAATTAGGGCTTATATCAAATTCGGGGTTGATTTATGAAGGAGGCGGTTGAAACCGCGTCTACACAAACTTTCGTCCGCGCAACGCGAGACTCAAGAGTAAAGATTGTGACCCACCCAAAAATTCTCGCATTTACCCGCGAGTCCGCCAGGGGTTAAAAACCTCTGGCGGACTCTCGGACTTGCGGGTTGGGGGACTCTCCGATTTATTCGCGATAAACCTCAACAATGCGATCGCCAATATTTTTGATTTTCTCGACAAACTCCGGCGGCTTGACTACCTTGACACTGCCGCCAAACCCGATAATCCACTGCTCGAAATTGATATCATTTAAAGACCACTTTGGTAATACAACTCGAAACCGATGGGGAAATTTAGGATCTCCAGTTGGTTGCAAAGAAAACAGAGATTTCAATTCTTTAGGTTTTTTCCCTCCCGCAGGCGGTGACATTTTCATTACCGCAAATCTCTTAGTTCCTTCGGCAACAAAGCGAAATTTAGCGTCACTAAACCAAAGTTCAACAGTAATTTCTACCTGCGATCGGTCTTTTTTATCTAAGATGAGAAACTGCTGCTGCAAACTAGCGTTGTCACCGAGAAATATCCCGGCACTTCCTGCTAAAAGTTGATTCAGTTTTTGTAAAGATTGTTCTTGAGTCGGGCGATCGCGCTTTTTCCCTTGACGTTGACCCAAAAACAATCTGTCCAGCCTTTCAAAGCGCAACAAATGATGATCTTTTTTGCCTTCACACTCATAGCCCAAATACCAAGCAAAATTGTAAAATACTATTTGCAGCGGCCACGCTAAAAAGAAGCCGTCCACATCTCCCGAAAATCGACCGCCACCGACAAAACGACCCAATTCTAAGAGTTCTCCGGCGATAATTGCTGCTTCCATTTTGGCTAAGTTTTTTGACATTACGTCGTCAGGAAGGCTGTCGGTATCGACGATGCAGCGATTGGCGATCGCCTTTACAGGATAAGCGTCAGGAGAATTAAGTTTGCTGAGTTTCATCCGTTCTTGAAATGTTTGAAAAATTTCTAAAGCTGCCGGATCTTCTAAATTTTTGGCTTGAGATTGCAGGATTCCAAATATTTGATTCAGTTCGCGCTGCGATAAAATACCAGTACCTGCAAAGTAGCCGTGTCGCAAAGGAAATTCTGGCAATATCTGATAAGGTTTCAGGATTTTTTCAATATCTTTCTGTACGGTATCTAAAATATTACCGCTAAGAATATTATTTTCTGTGAGGCCTGCGATTAGTGCTTTTTGACTGCGGTTTTCGGAATTGGGTAAAAATGGGTGGTGAATGATAAACCGAATAATTTTTAGCAGCCGCTTGAATGGTTCTAAATCTGAGTAAGCGTGAGTGATTAAGTTTGAGTCTTCAATTATGGTAACATCAATATCGTTTTCGACTTCTCCCAAATCGCCGTTTTTAACTGTCCGCAATCCCATACTATTTTCGACCCCCCCCAACCCCCCCTTGGTAAGGGGGGGAGTAGTAGGATTTTTTTTGTCGTGTGGGGGAGTAATGGGATTTGTTCGATCGCCTAAAGAAATAGTGTTGTTTCCAATGCCGATTAGTTTATTTTGTTGCAGCCATTGCAAGTCGAGCGCAATTGTGTTATAATTAGCATAAATACTGCCTTTAACTTGGTGCATTACCGCACAAATTTCCTCAACTGAATCGGCAAAATGTGGCACTTTGCCCAAAATTGATTCTAACAATTTTGGGTCATTGATATGTAAGTATCCGATACCGGGATAGCGGATAATTAATGCTATTAAATGCAGCAAGCGATCGAAATCTTGCAGTTTTGAGTATTGGTGCAGGGTAATTTGACCATGTTTAGTGCGGTTGATGCGGTTGGTGCAGGCGCGATCGAGCTTTTGAATTTTGTTTTGAATATCTGTCATGTCAAACTCGCCGTCAGTTTGGGGAATACTGTTGACGGCTGCAAAGCCTTCTGCCGGAAGCGGCGGGAAGTCTTTCAGGGATTTGAACATATCGGCGATTACTTTATCTGGTACGATGCGATCGCGCTGTTGATTGCGCTGCTGGCAAGTTTCTAAGGGGGTTTTGAGATGCCAAGCCATCCACAATATGGGTTCTGATGTGCGATCGTCCCCAGGAGTGAGGGGGGAGTCGGAATTCAACTGCATGAGGAGTGACATTCGCCACGCGCGTTTGGCGTTGGTGGCATCGTAGATGACTGGTTGGTTAAGGGCGCTCGCGCTTCGGATTTGCTGTAGAATTTGATGTTCTATTTCTGTCCAATCTCCTTGAATGCTGGCATCGCCGTAGAGTTGTTCGCGAATTTCGTCGGTGGAAACAATCTGATAGTTTGCTAGGGGGGCTAGTTGTTGGGCAAAGGTTGATTTTCCGCTGCCTGGTGGGCCGATGAGAAGGTGACAAATCATGTTAGTTTTGGAATTGGGAATTGGGCATGGGGCATGGGGCATGGGAGGGTATTTATCGCAGTCCTTCATCTAATAATTGAGCGATTGCCCAGTCTTTTACTTCGCTATAGATGTAATGATGGGTGGAAGTACGGACGAATTGATGCAGGTATTCGGGTTTGACGATTCCTAAATTGCTGGTGAGGATTTTTGCCATGTTCTCAATTATGCGATCGGGAGGACAAATATCAGGATTTTCGGCTTTAACTTCCTGATACAATGAGTTCATGCGTTTTTTTGACATTCCTTTGCCGTGGTGAATCAATTGATTGCGATGGCTACACCAATAATCTAAACTTTCTAACAGCAATAGAATTTCCTGCCAAGCTTGCTGTTCCGAGGCTTGGTTGCGCTGTAGGATTTTTTCGCTGATGAAATTTCGCTTCTCAAAGCGGTTTTTCAAATAAGGAAAATCTATGTTAATTCCGATTTGTATGGCAGTTTTCTCTAAAACTCCTTCATAAAAAGAGCTGATTCTTGACAAAAAGTTAGCTATTTGGTCGAGATTGTAGTAAATGCGACACTGCGAGTAGAGATTTAACAGGGAGTCATAAGTTGAGACTTGCTTAACTAACTTTTTAGATAACTTAGAGGCTAGCTGAGAATTGTGTGCCAAAAAATTCTTAGCAGTTTGATTGTCTAAATTCAAACAATAATCGCCAATTTCCAGAGTTTTAACGATACGAGACAGTAATTCATTGCTAGCTGACAATTTAGGGTCGTTGATATATGGTTTTAAAAATTTCAAAGTTGTCAGCCAACCGTCTAGAATAGAAATGGCACCTCGAAAATCCCAGCGGGATTCTAGGATGATTTTAGCATCTTGATATTTCTGACTCCGCATATACCGCCAGTAGGATGTGAAATCGCATTCTGATGCTTGACCTCTGAGAATATTTTTAGGTGACAACTGAGGATTGATAAATAGTTGGTTGGTGACAGATGAGGCGATCGCCTGCATGGTCAAAGCTAACTGCATTTGAGGAGTTCCGCCTTTGATGGCTATTAAAATAGTTTGTTCGCTGCGAATGTGCTGGAAAAAAAACTGGTAGTAATAGTTGAGCAATTCGTCGCGATCGACTGCTGAGATGTGTTGAGGAATGACTTTACCTATCAATTCCAGGTCTGGGATTTCGCGCTTAAACCACTTTTTTAGAATGCTAAATAGATGGATAGAATCTGAGGGATACCCCAGAAAATTGAATTTTTCTTGACCAGATTTAGGATCTAAGATAAACTCAGGCTGGTCTGTAACAAAAATGTAAGCTTTTTTGACTTGAAAATTAGGGTCTTGGGTAGCAGTTTGCAAGACACCCCAAATCCGACCGGGACGAATGCGATCGTGCCAGGTTCCTGTTTGGTCATTTTCATAGGCTGCTAACAGTTTTTGAGTTAGTTCGCGAAATGAAAATGATTTTTGACCGTTTCTATTTTCGGTGACAGTAACTCCCAGTTCGGGACAAAGTTCGCTGATGATGTAACTTTGTCGCAATTGTGCGTCCCAGACAGTTTTTTCATCTTCTGTCAATCCAGATTCGTCTATATTTGGTTCGTTGCGATCGAATCCTACGGGGATGTAGTAGTCGTCAATTTTTACAGTTAAGTCAGATGTACCGATGTTGGCGATGAGAATTGCAGTCATGGCAGTTATTATTTAAGTGAAGACGATTAATTTTGAGGAAGCGGCCAGACTGGAATAGAATTTGGTGGCAAAGCGTTAGCAAAGGCGGCGCGATCGCGCTGATTTGCACCAAAAATAGTTACAGCTTGATAAGGTAGTTTGTTTTCAGGAAAGTTTGACTTAATCACGACATAGGAGGGGGTTGAACCATCCGCATTGTTACTAATCTGTCCGCCGACATTAGCATTTCCTTGTCCTTGCTGATTGACTCCTTTAAAGCGGTTGTCATAAAGTAAAATCAACGCCTTTCCCCGTATCTCTGGTGTTGTACCATTGCGTGGCCAATTATCAATCCCTTCGGGATGCTGTAATCTCTCGCAAGGTACTAAAAAAATTTGAGCGTTGTTATTCAAAACATCCTGATTGCGATGACCGGGAGTGCCAGGATTTCCGTTCCCAGGAATATCGCGGGAGGGTTGCACTGCAAGGAATGCGTTACGCACAGTGGGAAGAAATCTTGTTGTCCAAGTCGTTACATTGGATGACAAGCGTAATTTCTCTGATTTTAATTCCCAATGACATCCCCGCAGTCCTGGATAAGGGTGATTCCAATGCAGAGGGCGTCTTGAACCTCTTCCAATTCCTCCCAAATGTGATGCTAGTTCCAAGACTTTCTGTATCAAAATTAGATGATTCTCTTGCTTTGCTTCCAGGAGAATCATGCCACTGTAAAAATAGGGGCGATCGCGATCGCCTGTTTCCTCTTCTTCCCACTCCACCCCAATCCGAATAGTACCTACTTGGCTGGAAGGTTTGATCGTACCAAATAGTTCAGCTTCCAAAGTTTTACATTGATTTGGAGGATAAATGCCAAGGGCGATCGCCCGAAACCAATATCGCAACATCCCCCGTACCGCAGTCGGGCGAAATTCTGGCATTCGCTGGAAAGCCCCATACATCCCCGCTGTCCACAACTCGAATGTATAAAATTTTGTAAATAAATTATTAGTCGATCTTTTTGATGTTAGCGTTGTTCGCCCGTATCCCGAACTTACCCGCGAACCAATACCAGATGTTGCTAGAGTTTGTTCCAACCATATTTTAACTGTTTTTACGTCTTCTGGATTGTTACCTCTACTGGTAAGTGCTAAGCCAATCGCCAATTCGGGCTGTTCCATTGACAGCAAAGGATGGGGTTCTGGTTTGTATTTTATGCAACGATCGCCATCATCCCAATGCCAATTAGGATTTGCCATATCAACACTCAAACACGGCTTAGTTGGAAAAGCATCCAAAAATTGCACGCAACCAATCCCATTATCTAACGTACCTAACAATCGGTCTATTTCAGGTTGTTGGTTCTGTTTTGCCCAAGCCAGTACCGCCCCTTTAATGCTGCTTGAAGGGACGTAAGGAACGCCATATACGGGATGGAAAACAGGCAAAAGTATCTCTCGAAAGCCGCCAGTTCCTCCTACTCGCACTCGCCAGGGAAATTGGACAGTCAAAACTTCAGTAGCAATCAGCTGAGTTTTTGCTGTTAGTTGTTTGTAAAGCTGCTGACAAGTTTCTTCTGCTGCTACAGCAGCTTCTAAAGCTGGCTGATAAAATTCTCCAAATAAAGTTTGATTGAGAGCTTGCAAAGGACTGATAATTTGATTTCTGCGTTGCTGATTATTGCGATTATTAATCATACTTCTTCAGCCTCTCCTAATACTGTTGGCGCCCAAAATGACCATTCTTTAGCTAGCTGAATCGCTAAACGATTCAAAGCAGTGTAATTTCTTAAAGGCAGATGAATGAGAGTGCCTTCTTGATTAACATCAAAATCTGCACCGCTAAAAGCCTGAAGTTTGACCAAAAACTTCCGATAAACTTTGCCTTTATATATGGTATCCTCAGCAGTTCCTGCCTCAAATTTCCTCATATCTCCACTCAGTCGGTGCAATCCCCAAGTTGAAATATAAGCAGTTAAGCCTTGGATCAGTCCACTAGCTTTTTTATGGTGTTTATCTCTCAAATTATCTCTTTCTAAGTTAAAAATTTCCAACTCATCCTTGAGATCTGTCAGTGCTGTATAAGCTTCTTGACTAAATTTACGCGGATCTAGATTCATGATTTGCCCTCGTTAGTTATGCTATGTCGATCGATGTTTTAATGGTCTTCAAATCTACCCAACCTCTACCCAAACCTTCTAAACCTCCAAATTGCAGCCTTTTTGTCAGTATTTCGGGGAGTTTTTGGCGAATATTTTTAGTTTTTTCAGCATCTTTAGCTGCTTTCATTCCCCAAGGAAAGAACAACACTGCTTCTGGCGGAATCGCTTCTTCCGAACGGAAGGAACCGCCTTTTACTGTTTTGCTACCTTTTTCCAAAGCTACCCGCACTTCTCTTTGCAATCCAGTTTCTACCAACGCCACGCAATCTTCATCGCTCAAAACTACTAATTTGTTGATCAACTGACCGATAAGTCCATTATTGCCTGTTAATTCTTTCAGTTCTTTGTCAAGACTATTTTTTTCAAGTTGATTTAGTAGATTTAGATGCTGCTGTCTTAAGAGTGCTGTTTGCAGGTAAAGATTGTTGGTTTGAAAACTAACTAAAGCAGGTTGTTCTTCAGCAATACTTTCTCGCCATTGTTTAATTAAACCAGTCAAAGGAGAATTTGTTAACCAGCGATTCCAGCGATCGAGCCACAGGGGACAAGTAATCCAAACCAGATGGTGACTTAATGAAGCGATGGGAAAAAATAGAAGAGTAGCATCGGCAAACCAAACTTCTCCTTCTGTAGGTTGTTGCCCGCCTGTAATTTTTTGTCCGAAAAAAATTCCGGCTTCGGTTTCGTGACTGCGTTCTAATTCTGAGCGGATTTTTCCCCGCAAAGAAGAAGCAGGTAAATAAGGAAATTCGGTATGAACTTCGCGGGCAATTCCCATGAGGTTGCCTTCGTTGGCACTACCTCCAGTGTGCAAAGCAGTAAGTAGGTGTAAGTAAGTTATGTAAGTATTCATTATCTCGTTCCCCACAGTAGTTTTCCGTAATTTAATTGTTCAAAAGTTTTCAGCCAACTCCCGCCCCCTGATGGTAATAATCTTTCATCTTTTTTAGGCAGTTTCTCATTAAAAATGTAAACCGTCCCTGGTGGCACAAATGCCCGCTGTGGCAGCAAAGCAAATTCAGTATCTCCGTTATTTGAGGAGTTGAGACTTCGCCGCTTAATGCTAGATACTCCCCCCCAAAGTAAAGCCCGATCGCTCGCACATCCACTCAGCAAACCTTGCCAACTTTTCGGATAAACTCCATACACCGCTGTTTCTTTTTCTGCAAGTCCCGGCGTCAGTAAATAAGCAAAATTGCTGGCTTCTGTATTGCTGGCTTCTGTTGGTTCGGTAAAACCCTCTAAAGGCTGCCATTGTTTAAAATCTGGTAATGGCGAAACCAAGACTCGATGTCCTTCACCTCCCAAGCGCACAACCTCAGTTTTTTCTAATTTGTGGCTCATCCCAGCTACCAGTTTCCAGCCCGAATGCAATCGCACCGCTACTTCAGTAAAATATCCTTCCTCTTCTTTAACTTGTCTTTCCCCCGATTTCATCTGAATGTGCGGCATGATTTGAAGGCTCCAAGGATCTGGGTGAAAATACTTCTGTTTTTCATCCTTTGGTGGTTTTAGTGTTTCTCCCTTAAGGTATTGGCTTAATGCTTCAGCAGAAATCCAAGTCTGAGGCCGGCAAATAAATTCATTTTGGTTGAGTGCAGGAGTTACCATCGGTGGCAGTTTATCTTTATCAAAACCTAATTTTTCCATAGCTTCAGGAGTCATTGGCTGAAAGCGTAGGGTTCTGTCCCAAT
Source organism: Microcoleus sp. S13_C3 (assembly GCF_036700905.1). NCBI lineage: Bacteria > Bacillati > Cyanobacteriota > Cyanophyceae > Oscillatoriales > Microcoleaceae > Microcoleus > Microcoleus sp. S13_C3. Next base: position 11,016 of record NZ_JAUBPT010000192.1, read on the forward strand.
TATCTGTTTCTTCGTCTAAATCGTCTTCTGGTGTTTCTTGCTGATTTTCTGGCTTACTTTTAACCGCTAATAGATCTTTCGGAGTCGGCAACCACATTTGATTTCGTTCGTCCATTAGAAACGGACCAATAAATTTCATATTGCGCTGCTTGTTTTCATCATTTTTAGCAGTTAAAGGAAGCAGCGATCGCAAAGCCTGAAAAACTGTAACAGGCATTGGCGGAAATTGTCCTTTTGCCCAGGAACCTTCCCCCGGCACGAAAGGTTTAGCTTCCCGAAACAACAGCACATCTACAGGTTCGATCGCGTACCAATTTATCCAATCGTCCATCAGTTACTCTCCTCTTCCCCATTTATCTTGCTGCACCATCTTGTCTACCCAAAAAGCACTGAATCTCAACAAATTACCCAAATCTTGCGGTTGAATTCCTAAAGTTTTTTGAGCCTCGCTTGTTCTGAGCCAATCTTCTAAACTTAAATCAGCTTTTTGAGAATCAGCTTTTTGAGAATCAGCTTTTTGAGGTTTTAAACTCTTTACCCATTCCTCCCAAGCTTTCAACCATTCTAGTAGGGATGCTTCAACATTTTCATCCAGCGTCTTACTTTCATCTCGCCTATTGATAATTACTCGTGCTGCTTTCTCAAATAATTGACTATTTTCAGTAACGCAGGCACGTCGAGGCAATTCTTCAGCTAGGCGATAAAGTAGCGGGCTGAGTTCCTCTGTGGGAGACTTGACAAAACCGTACCAAGACTCTAATAAATTACCTTTCATTACCGCTTCCAATATATTGCCACCGCCGTAAATTACGCGGAAGCACAAGCCATCTTTACCGGGTAATTTTTTAGCTCTTTCCTTTTCAGCAGTCCAGAGACTTTCTAGCACTGTGGGTAAAGGTACGCTCTTGTGAGCAATTACAATTCCCGCGCTCATTGTTGCCCCTTTCCCCATTGTGAAATGAGGGCGATTTAGCAATCCTTTTATTGGTTGTCTGGGCTGCCAGTATCCTGTTGAATCTCCGTTTTCAGCGACATGATTAAATTCATTAAATGGGTCTTTACTGCCGCACCAAGCAGCTCGCAGTGACAGGAGATATTCTGGTAGATCGGCTAGTGGCAATACTGCCATTACATCATCGCCGCCACTGTAAACTACTTTACCGCAAAATCGCTTTTCTGTGATGTGAGGAACTAACCGATTTGAAAAATCTAATAAGGCGCGATTCATTCCGACATGAGTAGCTGGGCCCATGCGCTTTTTAGTTTCTTTCAAGCCTTGCAAATGCTCCGTATTTTCTAGGTAATCCTCGACTATATATTTTTTATAATTTTCCAGTTTGCTACCTGAAACATATTTGCCCATGCTATCGCCGTCAGCCAGAACAATTGCCCACCAATCAGCCGGACTGCCATCGCCAAAACCGCTATCTTTATGCGCTAGATCGACCAATTCTCTGATAGTTTCAAGTTGTTCTCCCTCCAAGCTCATATCTTCAGCCAACCACTTACTAGAAAACATGACTCCGTTATAATTTTGCCTCGCTAGATTTTGAGGGTTAATTCTGCGATCGGTTTTGTAAACGTGGAAACGACGGCCGCGCGTGCGAGCAGCAAATTGTTCTTGCTGTTCTGGCATTTCCTGTCGCATTAATTTATTAAGATTATTCCAATATTTCTGCACTTTGGGAAGATAATCGAAGGCAAATCTTGCTGCCGCGATCGAACTTAAATTAGGAAAGCGAATTAAACTCTCATAATCAAGGCGATCGCCCCCAGCAAATTCATCTTGATTAATTTTAATTCCCAAAGATTTAGCTACGCCACCGTATCCCCAAGCCATGCGCTTTGTTAATTCAATCGCATTCAGTTTTTCAGAACCGTTAAACACCCCCGGATAAACCTTTGCCATTACTTCCCAAAACAGTCGCATCGAACCCGCCGAGACTCCCCCACCTTCACAAAAGTCATCTCTATAAAGTAAATTGGGATGCACCGCACTGTATTGACCAGAAAGTGTAGAACGTTCCCCCGGTGCAGCCGGAATTTGCCAAGTGCGCGTGTTTTTGATTGATTGAATCAATCTACCGAGACGGGATTGAACGTTACCCCACCAAGTGCCGACATTAAGAGTTTTGTAATACATTTCTTCGGGTGGAGTTGGAGTAGATTGATTGGAACGAGAAGGCGCGATCGCCTCTTGTGCTTGTTTCCAATTATTATCAAATGCTTGGTTTTCATCTTCCTCAATACTCAGCGTTTGACCGCTATCACCTAAAGGAACGGCTGTCCAATAAGGTTCCCAAGAATTGTCGATCTGAGCTTCCCAAAGATGATTCCATTCCCAACATCCAGGCTGCTGCCATTTTTCTAAATCTCGGTTGTCAGCGGGAGTTTTGAAACCCAATTTGACTATTTTATTTCTGACTATTTTATCTGTGACTATTTTATCTCTATTTTCTTCGACTTTCAGCCATGCGATCGCTTTTGTTTTTATGTCTTCCCGCACTTTATGGGCGATATCTTGCCATTCTTTTTTAAGCCATAATTCCAGTTCTTTACCTAATTGTTCTGCTGCTGCCTTACCGGGAACTAGGACGGTAATTGTATTGGGAAAGCCTGCGGTACTCAAACTGGTTGATTGTCGGCCTTGAAAACGAGTAACTGGAGTTGTATTTGACTGCAATTCATTGAAATATTCTGCAAAGTCAGAATATTTTTGGATAATTAGCGCATCGATAATTTCCTGACTCCACAAAGAAGGGGTAATTACTGCATCCGGGCCGTATTTTTCGGCAATGTACCAGCAGAGTTTGGCACCTAAATAGTGCAGCAAGTATGACCCTGCCCAGAAGTCTAAAAACTTGCGCGATGCTTTAATAAATTCTTGGACTGGTGAAAAGGTAAATAACAATAAATACGGGTGTTTTTGTTCAACGGACTCCCCATCGGGAAACATCGCACCTGTTAAAGCAGAAACTGTCGCTTTGTGCGAGTGAATCGGGCAATCTGGGAGAATTTTGTGGGCGGGAACTAAGAGAGCATCAACTTGTTGATTTGCTAATATCTGGTTGAGTCGAGGGGGGATAGTCGGGTAAGGTTCAAGCGTCACCGCTCTCCCCTCCCCTAAGAACCGTGCATGAGA
>NZ_JAUBPT010000193.1:0-13888 GCF_036700905.1 Microcoleus sp. S13_C3
ACAACTGACAACTGACAACTGACAACTGACAACTGACAACTGACAACTGACAACTGACAACTGACAACTGACAACTGCTATGATGAAAGTAGTTAACGAAACTTTACATAATAGCCGTGACTGCACAACAATTAGTATCTGCAACGAGTTTTGAAAAGCTAATTTGGACTTGGAAAGGTCACAAAATCCAATATACCGTCCAAGGAACCGGCCGCCCTCTGATCTTGATTCACGGATTTGGGGCTTCGATCGGACATTGGCGACAAAATATCCCCCCACTAGCGGCCGGCGGCTATCGCGTATTCGCTTTGGACTTGCTGGGATTTGGTGCTTCCGCCAAACCAGCCCTAGATTACACTCTGGAATTGTGGGAAGAATTGCTGACTGATTTCTGGGCGGATATGGTACTAGAACCGGCGGTATTTGTCGGGAATTCGATCGGCGCTTTGCTGAGTTTGATGGTAGTCGCCAACCATCCCGAAATATCAGCCGGCGGTGTCTTAATCAACTGTGCTGGCGGGCTCAACCACCGGCCCGACGAACTAAATTTCCCGCTGCGAGTAGTGATGGGGACTTTTACTAAATTAGTTCGATCGCCCCTGATCGGCCCCTTTGTATTCAACAACATCCGCCAAAAACACCGCATCCGCAACACCCTGCGCCAAGTCTACGGGAACCGCGAAGCCATCACTGACGAACTCGTAGAACTCCTCCACGCCCCCTCCTGCGAGCCCGGAGCTCAACAAGTGTTTGCCTCGATTCTCACAGCCCCTCCAGGCCCTCAACCGTCAGAATTGCTGCCCAAAGTCGATCGTCCGTTATTGGTACTTTGGGGCGCAGACGACCCCTGGACACCCATCGCCGGCAGCCAGATTTATCAACAATTGGCCGCCAACGATAAACCAGTGAAATTTGTTTCCATTCCCAACACAGGCCACTGTCCCCACGACGAGCGGCCGAGTGAAGTCAACGCTCTGATTTTGGACTGGCTGCTGGAATTGAAGTGAACTACCCAACACCCATCTGAGTACAGATAGGGTGTGGACTTCCCAATTCAACGGGGATTGCCTCAGCCTTCATGGATTTTTTACGTCCTGATGACCTTGGTCTGACATCCCCTCCAAGGGCAGAAGCGCTAGTTCCTAACGCCAAAACTCGCAAGCCTTCGTTTTTAATATTTATTGCAGCGTTGATGTCTCTATCATGGCGATGCAGACAGTGAGGACAATCTACAAGTCTTACACCCAATGAATCATATCCTTTTTGCAGTATGGGGATGGGTAGTAGAGTCTCGCTACAAAGTTGAGAAGATGGGAAAAACCGCCCTATTTCCTGGTAGGTGTGACCAAATCTCTCGGCTTTGTACTTGAGCATGGTTAGAAAAATTCCCCATCCTTGGTCTGATATTGCTTTTGCCAAGTTGGGATTTTTAACCAGATTCTTAACTGCCAAATCTTCTACACAAATAACTTGGTTTTCGTAGGCTATTTTGCGAGATAGCTTGTGTAAAAAGTCTTGTCTTACTCTAGCTACTTTGCTAGAGACTTTGGAAACTAAAAGTTTAGCCTTGCGACGCTTGTTAGAGGTTTTATCCGTCTTTTGGGCTAATTTCTTTTGTTTGCGTTTTCTATTCCTTTCTAACTTAGCCAATTGCTTCTTAGGTAGGTCGTATTTTGAACCCTCTGAAGTTATAGCAAAGTTTTTCAACCCCAAATCAACACCGATAGCTTCTCTAATTGCGACGGCGGGCGTATCTTCTTGGTTAAAAAGAATAGAAGCATAGTACCTACCATCTGCGTTTCTCGATATGGTTACAGTCGTGAATTTAGCATCAGGAAGGTCTTGGTGAAACACGGTTTTCATTAACCCCAAGTTACCAGGAAACTTGATTACAGAATCCTGTGGCATTAGTTTCACATTTTGGGGATATTGAATCGATTGCTTACCATGTTTAGATTTGAATCTCGGAAATTTAGCGCGTCCCTCAAAAAAATTGACAAACGCACTTGAAAGATTAAATGTTACTCGTTGTAAGACCTGACTATAAGCTTGTCCCAACCATTCATATTCCTTTTTCAAACCAGGAAGCAACTTGTCCATCGCAGCTTTAGAAAGACCTTTCCTAGTTTCTTTATACGCGGTAGTAGTGGCATTGAGCATATAATTCCACAACCATCGAGTATTGCCAAAACATTGAGCCAAGTAGGATTCCTGCTCGTCGGTAGGATAAATTCTGATTTTCACTGCTCTGTACATGGCATCGACCTTACCGTGTTTACATATTCATGGTAACATAAATTAAAAATATGTCAACTCACAACAAATATTTGGCTCGTTTCCGACCTGTCCTCGAACGAAAGCTATCGCATTGTCCGAGGACTGTCGTCAACTCACGCGCAATTCATCTCAACACTGACCTGCTGGGTACAGGTACAGTGTGAGCTTTCTTGCTGTTATAGGTAAAATTTTTCTGGTGAAGGCAAGGGAGAGGGCGATCGACCAAAACCCTTGCCTTCCAAAGGTTATAGCTCGCTCCACCGCACCTGCACCCAGGCTGGGAAAGACTAAAAAAAAAACTTTGGTAAAAACTATTGACAGCTTCCACTGAGTCAGCTATATTGATGGACGTGTGAGGAGCGAACCAGAAGAAGCACCGAGACGAAACACGGCCAGTCGTCGGTGCTTTTTCTGTTGCAAGGCATTTTTAAGAGTTTTAAATTATCTATAATTCACATCCCCCATATCTGTAAGCCCGCCCCGCTTTCTTCATTTCTTCCTTCGCGTTCTTAGCGTCTTCGCGGTTCGTTAAATAAATATTCGATGTTGCAAAAAAAGTAATTGACTGCACTTGAACTCGAAAAATCCGAAAATGTGGATTTTTTTAATAATCAAAATTTGATTGCATAGAACTCAAAACTAGAGAGTTATATAATAATAAATTGTCGCTCGGTCGGGGCGGGTTGATCTAGATTTTTTCCAGATGTTGGCAAACCCGCCCCTGCGGTATTGGTGCTACAAATATCAACGATCGCCCAAAACAAATTGTTCGATCGCCGCCGCCACCCCATCTTCCTCCACATCCGGCGCTACCCAATTAGCAAAAACCTTCACGCCATCAGGAGCATTGCCCATCGCCACGCCCACGCCCGCGTAGGCAATCATTTCTACATCATTAAAATTGTCGCCGATCGCCATCACATTCGCCGCCTGCAAACCCAGAAGTTCCTCCGCTAAATACTGCACGGCATCTCCCTTATTCGCCAAAGGATGCGTAGCTTCAAAAAAAGTAGCAACGGATCGAGTCAAATAAAGCTCCGCAGGCGTGTAGCGCTGCCGCATACTGCTGAGCAAGCCGTCGAGTACGCCCGGATTCTCGCACAAAGCCAAAACTTTCGTCGGTTCCCCCGGAAGATCTCGCCGCAAATCTTTAATCACCATTGGTTCAATGCCCGATCTTTCGGCATAAATTCGGGTAGCTGCGGTAATTTCCGGGACATAAAGTTGGTCGTCAATGTAGAAATGGATCGAAAGCAGCGGTCGCAAATGCGGTTCTTCAAAATAATCTAACAGTTGCAGAGCAGTTTGTTTCGACAGCGGCAAGTGCCGCAGCCGTTTTTGAGTCGCGTGATCTTGAATCCACGCGCCCTGGTAGCAAATCAGTGGCAATGTTGAGCCGATGTCGCGGTGAAAACGCAAAGCTGAGCGGTACATCCTGCCCGTAGCGACGGCAACTTTCACTCCCCGCGACTCGGCAGCCAAAATTGCCTGCTTGACTGGTTCTCGGATGTCGTTTGACATACCTGCGATCGTGCCGTCTATATCCACTACCAGCAATTGAATGTCTGCGGTGCCAAAAGCGCGATCGGTCGCATTAGCTGGATTTGAGGCAGTTATATTCTGCATGATTTTTTTAGATTTTAGCTGTTGATTTGCACGCACCCGTTTATTTTGGCACTGGCGGGATAGCAAAGTGCAACTTCTGATTTTTTGAAGACTAAAATATAGATAACTAAATAAGCGACAAAAAAAGTATCTAGGAGGACTCTTTAGGGATGGATTTAGCTAAGCTATAGAATAGTAGCCAGTTTACTGCCGTAAAAACCGCCCTCGACAGGTGATGTGTATTTTCACTTACTTAATAATACTTGTGTGCAAAAAGAATGCAACTGTAGGTTAGAGCCAAACCCTTATGTCATCAATCATTCCCAATCTAAAATCTAAAATTGTATAACCGCATCTTTTAAATTCCCCCCAAATATAGCAATTCTAAATGAATTGTGTAATTTTTGTAGGGGCAAAACCCACGCCCGGTTGCCCCGATCCGTGGGGGGTAGGCACGGGGAGTAGGGGTAGCACTACCCCTACATATTTGTACAACTGATTTAGGATTGCTATATCATGATTTCTATCCCCGGATACCGCATTGACGGAGAACTTTATACAAACCCTCACACAGTTATTTATCGAGGGATGCAGCTTGAGGAACAAAAACCCGTTATCCTCAAAACTCTCACGCCGCCATACCCTAACCCAGCGCAAATCTCCCAACTGCTGCACGAATCAGAAATTCTCAAAAATTTGAATTTACCCGGAATAGTCAAGCTTTACAAAATAGAAACATACAATCACTTTCCGGTTTTAGTTTTAGAAGATTTTGGTGGTATTTCCCTAAAAGACTTTCTCAGCAACAACCAGCTAGAGTTACAACAATTTCTGCATATTGGCATCAAACTAGCAGAAACTATTGGGCAACTCCACGAACACCACATTATCCATAAGGATATTAAACCCAGCAATATTATTGTCAATATCGAGACTGGAGATGTCAAGATTGCTGATTTTGCGATCGCCTCCCTGCTACCGGGCGAAAACCCCGCCCCCAGCCATCCCCATTTACTCGAAGGCACTCTCGCCTATATGTCTCCTGAACAAACGGGGCGCATGAATCGGGCGATCGACTACCGCACCGATTTTTATTCTTTAGGCGTCACCTTTTATGAGATGCTTTGTGGCGAATTGCCTTTTCTGGCGATCGATCCTATGGAATTAGTACACTCCCATATTGCCAAAACGCCCGTTTCTCCTTGTGAAAACAGAAAGCAAAAAGTACAAAGCAGAAGCATCGAAGGCAGAATCAATCAAGTAGGAACCAAGGAGATTCCTCAAGTCGTTTCCGATATCGTCATAAAACTCTTAGCAAAAACAGCCGAAGACAGGTATCAAAGTGCTTTCGGACTTTTGTACGACTTGGAAAATTGTCTCCATCAACTGCAAACTACAGGCGAAATTTCCCACATAACCCTCGGCGAGCAAGATCAGTCAAGTCACCTGCAAATTTCCCAAAAATTTTACGGGCGAGAAGCAGAAGTTAATATGCTTCTCAGTATCTTCCAGCGTATGAGGCGGGGCAACACAGAAATCGTGCTGATTTCTGGTGCCGCAGGTGTGGGCAAATCGTCGTTAGTATATGAAGTTTACAAGCCGAGTCGGCGGCAAAACGGGTATTTTATTGACAGCAAATTTGAGCAATTTAAGCGCGATATTCCCTACGCTTTTTTGCTACAAGCTTTTCAGGATTTGTTGCGACAAATATTCACAGAAAATGCCGCAGAAATCCATGTTTGGAAAGAAAAAATTTTAAAAGCACTGGGCGGCAACTGCCAAGTAATTATTGAAGCTATTCCCGAAGTAGAACTGATTGTCGGGCCGCAGCCCCCCGTCCCAGATTTAGGAGCAAATGAATCTCAAAATCGCTTTAATTTAGTATTTCAAAACTTCATTCGCGTCTTTGCTCAAAAAGAACACCCCCTAGTAATTTTCTTGGACGACTTGCAGTGGGTCGATTCAGCATCTCTCAAGTTAATAGAACTGCTAGCAACTGACCTGGGGGCTCAATATTTATTAATAATTGGCGCTTATAGAGAGCAGGAAGTAGATGCAAATCATCCCCTAATGCTGACCGCCGAAGCAATTAAAAAAGCAGGCGGTACTGTGAGGGCGATCGCCCTTTCGCCTTTAGATATAAGCAGCGTCAACCAATTTGTTGCCGATACTTTGAACTGCGCCCCAGAAAAATCCCTAAGTTTAGCAGAATTGCTTTTTCAAAAAACCGCAGGAAATCCCTTCTTTTTAACTCAATTAATAAAATTTATTTACTCGAAAAGTTTGATTTACTTTAAACTTTCACCCTCGAATAATTTGGTCGATCTAGCTGAACCTAACCTGTCGGGCTTAGCGCAACCAATCTCAGAGCAAATTGTGAAAAAATGCCATCTTACAGGCGAGTGGCAGTGGGATATCGAACAAATACAAGAAATGGGAATAACTGACAATGTTGTAGAATTAATGATAGATAACATTCAGAAACTTTCAAAGAAGACCCAGGAACTGCTTAAATTAGCCGCTTGTATCGGGAACAAATTTGATTTAGAAACTATCTCGACAATCGCCGAAAAACCTCTGGCGTCCGCAGCAATAGACCTCGGAGAGGCACTTCAGTCCGGTCTAATTTTGCTCGTGAATAACGCCTACCAAATTCCGATCGCACTAGCAGCAAGCACAGAAGTAACAGACACAATATCTAGAGACTTTACCGATAAATTTTCCCTACCAGTGACTGATATTCCTAGCGCTACTTACAAATTTTTGCATGAGCGAGTGCAGCAAGCAGCTTATGCTTTAATATCCGATTATCACAAACAAGAAATTCATCTCAAGATAGGCAATTTTTTACTAAAAAATGCACCGCCAGAGCAATTAGAAGAGCATATTTTTGATACCGTCAACCAACTAAATTCAGCTAAAGAAATCATCAGCAGTCAATTAGAACAATTTCAATTATGCCAATTAAATTTAATTGCAGGCCGCAAAGCAAAAGCAAGTGCAGCTTACGAACTTGCCCTCAAATATTTAACCACAGGTATTGAACTGCTTCCCCCCGAAAGTTGGCAAACTGACTACGACTTGACTCTTGCACTCTACGAGTCAGCAGCAGAAGCTGCTTACCTAAATACCGACTTTGAACCAATGGAAAAATGGGCGATAATTGTCCTGCAACACGCAAAAAATGAACTAGACAAAATCAAAGTGTTTGAAATTAGAATCATAGCTTGTGCGATGCAAACCCAACTCCAAGAATCGGTAAAAATTGGTCGGGAAGCACTAAAAATGTTAGGAGTTAACTTTCCAGAATCGCCGATTCCCCTCCACATTCAGCAAGCACTGGCTAAAACTGCCGCTTATTTAACAGAAATAAAAATAGAAGATTTAATTAACTTGCCGATTATGACAAATCCGCACAAATTAGCAACTATGCGCGTGCTTTCCAGTATGTTTTCAGCTACATTTATAGTTGAACCTGTGCTGCTGCCGCTGATTGTGTGCGAGCAAGTTAATTTATCTATTAATTACGGAAACTCTACTTTTTCTGCCTTCGGTTATGCTAATTACGGAGCAATTTTAAAAGGAATAGTTAGAGATATTGAATCGGGCGATCGCTTTGGTCAATTAGCTTTAAATTTGAGCGATAGATTAAATGCGTTAGAATTCAAAAGCAAAACCCTTAATTTAGTAGCATTCATTTTGATGAACGGCAAGCATCACGTTAAAGACTCTTTGCCACTATTAGAGGAGGCCTATCAAAGCGCGCTAGAAAATGGGGATTTAGAATCTGTCGGATATTCAGCCGTAAATATTTGTCAGTCTTTGTATTTCATCGGTCAAGAATTGCCTCAACTGGAACGGAAAATGGTAAGTTACAACCATTTGCTGTTTCAACTCAAGCAAGAAACTGTATTGACTTGGAATCAAATATATCGGCAAAGTATTTTGCAATTGATGGGAAAATTGGAAAGTCCACACCTGGTATTAGGTGAAGCATACAGCGAAGAACAATTCTTGTCGCTGCTGTTGAAAGCTAACGATCGGGTGGGACTACAGCACTTTTATTTGCAAAAATTAATACTAGCCTATTTATTTGGAGATACCGCTACAGCGCTAGAAAATTCAGCGCAAGCCGAAGTATATTTAGACGGAGTAGCAGGCTTTATTAATGTTTCTGAATACCAGTTTTACGATTCTCTAGCCCGCCTAGCCGCCTATCCATATGCAACAGAGGAGCAACAAGAAGAGCATATTTTTTACGCTGTCAGTAACCGGAAAAAACTGCAACAAAAAGCGCTTTCTGCCCCCATGAATCTTCAGCATAAATGCGACTTACTTACGGCAGAAAAAGCGCGCGTTTTGGGCAATGTTGTGAGAGCAATGGAATATTACGATCGCGCAATTGACGGAGCCGAAGAAAATGGATACATACAAGTACAAGCACTAGCAGCAGAATTGGCAGGAGCATTTTATCTATCCATAGGAAGAGAAAAAAATTCTAAAACTTACTTGACAGAAGCGCATTATTGCTATCAGCGCTGGGGAGCAACAGCCAAAGCAGCGCATTTAGAATCGAAATACTCGCACTTGCTAACTTCCGGCTCGATTTCAACTAATATTGAAACTCACAAATCTACCAGCAGCGCTTCCACTACGAACGACGCTGCAGGCGTGCTAGACTTGACTACCGCAGTGAAAGCATCCCAAACCTTAGCGGGCGAAATAGTTCTAGACAAACTGCTGGCCAAAATGATGAAAATTGTTATTGAAAATGCCGGGGGGCAACGAGGGTTTTTAATACTAGAAAAAGAGGGTCAATGGGTGATTGAAGCATCAGGATCTGTAGATGTCGATCGCGTTGCTGTCATGCAATCAATTCCGATAGATTTTGTAGCCGAGGATCGAGAAGTCACTTTGCTGGCAGTTGCAGTTGTGAATTACGTCGCCCGCACCCAGGAAAGTATAGTTTTAAACGATGCCAGCCGCGAAGGACAATTTACTCGCACACCCTATATAATGGCGGTTCAACCTAAATCAATTCTTTGCACTCCGTTAATTAATCAAGGCCAACTCACTGGGATTCTATATTTAGAAAACAATCTGACTACAGGCGCTTTTACCCAAGACAGGTTAGAAATATTAAAACTGCTGTCTTCTCAAATTTCTATCTCCATCAAAAATGCCCAACTTTACGCCAACTTGCACCAATTCAATCAGAATCTCGAAAATTTAGTACAGCAGCGTACCTCCGAGCTCTCCCAAACTTTAGCAGACTTAAAATCGGCTCAAAATAAACTGGTAGAATCGGAAAAAATGGCTGCCCTCGGAGGGTTGGTTGCAGGTGTTGCCCACGAAATCAATACTCCCATCGGCATAGGCATAACCGCCGCCTCCCTGCTTGCTGAAAAAGCCACAAAGTTTTTTGAGGTTTACAGTAACGGGCAAATAAAACGTTCCGAGTTAGAAAAGTTTCTGGATACCGCCATGCAAAGCAGTAATATGATCTTATCTAACCTCACGCGGGCAGCAGACTTGATTCACAGTTTTAAAGAAGTAGCTGTGGATCAGTCTAGCGAGTTAAAACGCACGTTTAATGTTAAAAACTATCTAGAGGAAATTTTGACCTCCTTAACAGCCAAACTAAAAAGAACTAAGCACAAAATACAGATTAAGTGTGATGAAAATATTGTAGTGGACAGTTACCCCGGCGTAGTGTGTCAAATTGTGACAAATCTGGTGTTGAATTCCCTAATTCACGCCTACGATGGAGAAGACGAAGGAGTTCTGGCTTTTGATTTCAAACTAGAGGGCGATCGGCTAATATTTGAATATGCCGATAACGGCAAAGGAATTGACCCAGAAAATCTCAGTAAAATTTTTGAACCGTTTTTTACCACCAAAAGAGGTCAGGGAGGCACGGGATTGGGACTGCACATTATTTATAACCTTGTTACTCAAAAACTAAAAGGCACAATTAGCTGCACAAGTCAAGTCAATAAAGGCACAAGGTTTATGATTGAATTTCCCGCTAAAATGAGCAATTAGTTATTAGACCGCCAACATGGATATAAGTTTTATATAGGAGAACGATATATGTCAGAAGCTAGTAAAAACCTGTTGGCTGCAGGCGATGACGAATTAATCCCAGCGGGCGACGATGAATTAATATTTGCCGAGGAAGACGAGGCGGAACAAAAACCGCTAGAAGAAAGTTGGAAAATATTAATTGTAGATGATGAAATCGAAATTCATAATATTACTAAACTAGCGTTAAACGATTTTAAGTTTGAAGGTAAAAATATAACATTTATCAGCGCTTACTCAGGAAAAGAAGCTAAAGAAATAATCCAAAATAACTACGACATAGCATTGATTTTACTCGATGTAGTTATGGAAACAGAAGAAGCCGGATTGGAAGTAGTTAAATACATCCGGGATATTTTAAACAATCAAATTGTGCGAATTATTTTACGAACTGGACAGCCCGGTCAAGTACCAGAGGATGTAGTAATTGTCAGCTACGATATCAATGATTACAAAACCAAAACAGAACTTACTAACAAAAAATTATTTACCACAGTAGTCACCGCACTGAGAGCATTTAGATCGCTCAATCAAATCGAATCCAGCAAAAGCGAACTCGAAAAAATAGCCGCCGCATCAGCCCGTTTTGTACCCCGTGAATTTTTGAAGTTTCTCAAAAGAGAAAGCATCGTTGATGCCAGACTAGGAGACTCTGTACAAGCAGAAATGACGATTATGTTTGCCGACATTCGCTCATTTACAAGTCTGTCAGAAAGTATGTCTCCCCGAGAAAACTTTGAATTTCTTAACTCTTACTTAAGCCGAGTTGGCCCGGTTATCCGCGAGTACAACGGTTTTATAGATAAATATATTGGTGACGGAATTATGGCTTTGTTTCCTAACAGGGCTGAAGATGCTGTGCAAGCAGCAATTGAGATGCAGCAGCAAGTAAAAATTTATAACAGACACAGGCAAAACAGTGGCTATCAACCTATTTCGATAGGGATTGGCTTGCATACGGGGACTTTAATGTTAGGTACGATTGGCGAAGCGGAACGAATGGAAAGTACGGTGATTTCTGATGCCGTTAATTTAGCTTCCCGCGTGGAAGGATTGACAAAGCTTTATGGAGTTAGTATTGTAGCTAGCGTCCAAACCCTTTGCCGGATAGACGATCCTCAACATTACAAGTGCCGGTTTCTCGATCGCGTTCAAGTAAAAGGAAAACAAACACCTGTTGCTGTATTTGAAATTTACGATGGCGACTCGGCGACAATGATCGAACTAAAAGCACAAACTCAAACTTATTTTGAACAGGGAATTTTTTTTCACTACCAGCAGCAATTCGCGCAAGCAAGGCAAATGTTTCTGCGCGTTTTGCAAGTCAACAAGTATGATAAGGCAGCAGCTTTTTATGCAGAAAGGTGCGATATGTTGATGAAGAATGCAGTCATTATGACTCTGGAAGGAATAGAGATATAGGGAATAGGGCATGGGGCATGGGGCATGGGGCATGGGGCATGGGGCATTGGGCATGGGGCATGGGGCATGGGGCATGGGGCATGGGGCATTGGGCATTGGGCATTGGGCATTGGGCATTGGGCATTGGGCATTGGGCCGAAAAGAATTAGGAAATGGGCATCAGCTCAGATAGTGAACAGTGAACAGTGAACCGTCAACAGTGAACCGTCAACAGTGAACAGTGAATAGTGAACCGTCAACAGTGAACCGTCAACAGTGAACAGTGAACAGTGAACAGTGAACCGTCAACAGTGAACCGTCAACAGTGAACAGTGAACAGTGAACAGTGAACAAATAACTTAATTTATGCGCTTCAAATCCCTTGATGTTTTTCGCGGAATTGCGATCGCCTCGATGATTCTAGTCAACAACCCCGGTAGTTGGGAACAGGTGTATCCGCCGCTAGAGCACGCAGAATGGCACGGCTGTACGCCGACAGACTTAGTCTTTCCGTTTTTCTTGTTCATCGTTGGCTGCGCGATGTCTTTCTCGCTGTCTAAATATATTCAAAATTATCCAAAAACCGGAATAGAAACCTCAATAATTACCCAAACAAAGGAAAAATCAGAATCCGCCAAAAACCCTCTTCCTTTTTCCTTCTTTCTTCTTCCTGCTTCAAATATTTACTGGCGAATTGCGCGCCGCGCCGCGATTCTATTTATATTAGGATTGCTGCTAAATACATCTTCGATCGCCCTTGACGTACTTCTCAACAGCGCCCCAGTGGAAAACTTCGGTAAAATCCGCATCATGGGAGTATTGCAGCGCATCGGCTTAGCTTATTTCCTCAGTGCGATCGCCATTCTCAACCTCTCCCCCCGCAATCAAAAACTGCTCGCTGTTGCCGTACTTTTGGGCTATTGGGGCGCACTAACCGTATTTGCTGTAGGGGGGTACAGTGCCGGCGAACTCACGCCAGAAGGGAATCTAGGAGGATATGTCGATCGGCTAATTCTAGGTAGCCAACACCTGTACAAAGGCGGCCCCTTCGATCCCGAAGGATTGTTGAGTACCTTACCAGCAAGCGTTACAGTCCTAATGGGCTACTTTACCGGAGAATGGCTGCGCGTACAGCCCATCAAAACCCGCACCAGTATCAACTTAGCAATCTGCGGCCTCTCTGGCGTGGTAATCGGCCACTTGTGGGGATTTTCCTTTCCGATCAACAAACAACTTTGGACGAGTTCTTATGTAGTTTTTACTGCTGGTTGGGCCTTGCTATTGCTAGCAGCTTGCTACGAAACAATTGAAGTGCGGAATTGGAAATGGGGGAGGCCGTTTGAAATCATGGGAGTGAATGCAATTTTCCTATTTGTTGCTTCCGGTATTGTCGCCAGAATCCTGTTGAAAACTCATATCGGTACTGGTGAAAATGCTCCAACAACTTACAGTTGGATTTATGAAAACTGGTTTGTGCCGTGGGCGGGGCCACTGAATGGTTCTCTGGCATTTGCCGTGACTGCGGTATTATTTTGGTGGTTAGTTTTGTATGGAATGTACCGCCGTGGTTGGGCGATTAAAATTTGAATGGTGGGTTGTTAAACAAGCGCGTTTGCTGGTAAGTGGTGAGCAAGGGGCTTGACAATTAAAAGCTTTTTTTAGTATAATGTTTATATATTTTTTTACGGTTTTTGACGTGGATATTCTAATTGAGTCAACAAGGGAATTTGAGAAAGATATTGCGCTGCTAAATGAAGATGAGAAAGCCGAAGTAATTCAAAAAATTAATTATTGTGCCAGCCTTTTTCCTACTCAAAAATCAAATGTGTATCGCAAGCTGCGTCGTCTCCCGCTATCGTCAGACCTGAATGGTTACGAGTCTTCGCTTTATACGCTACGAATTTCTCAAAAACTAAGAGTGGTTTTGGCGGTTGACGAAGACCCAATTTTTGGGCAAGCTATTTTTACTCTTTTTCGAGCAATTCAACACGACGAACTCGATCGAGCGTATAAGGGTGTAGCAGAGTCTTTGTATCAAGACCTACTTCAGCGCGATCGAGAAACTGCCTAGATATAATCAGCTTAAGTTATGGCGCAAAACCTTATTCTCTGTGATGAATATGGCATTATTTACGAAGCTATGAAAATTTTGCCAGATGACGAGCTAAAGATTAGTTTTCTGGAAGCTTTAGCAGAACTTGAAGACCAGGAATGTCACAGGACGAGACAATTTCCCAAAACGAGACTGCATAAAGTTAAGGGTGTGAAGCAGGCAGTTTATCGTGCTGATATTGATAAAGTCTCAGGCTGGCGCATCCACGTTCAGTACGTCAACGGACAGATTCATCTCAAGGATATTATTGAAGGGCAAAGACACGACAATGTAATTGAGGTGATTAAATCAAAGAAATCCCGCTACCAGTAATCCTAGCAAAGATATAATCTAGGACTTACGCATTGACAAAAAATATCATCTATGTATTCTAGACAATGCCATGACTGAATCGGTTTGCCAAAATAT
>NZ_JAUBPT010000194.1:0-13798 GCF_036700905.1 Microcoleus sp. S13_C3
ATGTGGACATATTGGGTTTTTTGAGTGAATTATCTCAGTCTACATCAATTGTCTGCCTTATGGCGGGAAATGTCTAAGAAAAACTCGTCCTGGAGATTACTCTTCCCGACTCACTCCCCACTGTCCGACTCCCCACCATTTCCTAAAAATTCACAATTTTTTACAAAACACCAGAAACCCCAGCAAAGTCAATCTTTCCCTCTCTCAAATCTCAAATCTCAAATCTCAAATCCCATAACTTTGTCCTCCCCTGACCCAACTGATCCGAACTCACTTCGAGTTTGCCTCATCCACTAGCGCCTTTGTGCCCGTTCAAGTTACCGCCACAAGCCATCAACTGCGTGCATCCTAGCCCCAAAGCCAAAAGCCCAGATTGTTTGAGAAGTTAATTTTTGTTTTATTTTTGTACCTCTTTATATTAAAAAAGTATACTAAAATTAATTTAAAATATAAAAATAATCTAAAAATAGATTTTTATGTCAAAAAACCAGTTAAGATTCCCAAAGATGCAAAATAAACAAATTTACTAGCATTTTCATTTAGACGCCCCCTTTCTTTTCATCGCAAGTTAGCTAATAATGCTTTCAACGAGGTGACTAAGGGCCGAGTCCAAAATTGGCCTAACCCAAAGACGGATACAAGCCCCAAACAAAAGTCGTCGAGATCGAAAATTTTACTTAGAGAGAAGCCCCAGATTCATCTGTGGAGTCCATTCTTTAATCTCAAATCTGAAATCTCCAATCGACTGACAGTAACGGCATGGCAATTGGGCTATTGCAATTGGGCTATGGCAATTGGGCGATCGAAAAAAAGCATGAAACCCCAGCCCTCATCGTTTTGATAGAAACCTATAGGAGAACCAAGAGTGAAATTAGCAGTTTACGGAAAAGGTGGAATTGGCAAATCAACAACAAGCTGCAACATCTCCGTTGCCCTAGCCAAGCGCGGCAAGAAAGTTTTGCAAATCGGTTGCGATCCAAAGCACGACAGCACATTTACCCTCACTGGCTTCTTGATCCCCACAATTATTGACACCCTTCAGCAAAAGGACTATCACTACGAAGACGTTTGGCCAGAAGATGTCATCTACAAAGGCTACGGCGGCGTTGACTGCGTAGAAGCAGGCGGCCCTCCCGCAGGAGCTGGCTGCGGCGGCTATGTAGTCGGCGAAACCGTCAAACTGCTCAAAGAACTCAATGCCTTCGACGAATACGACATCATCCTGTTCGACGTGCTCGGTGACGTAGTGTGCGGCGGTTTTGCAGCCCCCTTAAACTACGCCGATTACTGCATGATTGTTACCGACAACGGGTTCGACGCTTTATTTGCAGCCAACCGCATCGCCGCCTCAGTCCGCGAAAAAGCCCGCACTCACCCGTTGCGGCTCGCTGGTTTAATTGGCAACCGCACCTCAAAGCGCGACTTGATCGACAAGTACATTGACTCTGTACCCATGCCGGTGCTGGAAGTGCTGCCCCTGATTGAAGACATCCGAGTTTCTCGCGTCAAAGGCAAAACATTGTTTGAGATGGCCGAAAGCGATCCTTCCCTCAACTACGTCTGCGATTACTACCTCAACATCGCTGACCAGATTTTGGCAATGCCCGAAGGAGTAGTGCCCAACGACACGCCCGATCGCGAATTATTCGCCTTACTTTCAGATTTTTATCTAAATCCAGTGCAACCGGTGGTCAAGAAGGAGGAAGATGAGCTAGACCTGATGATGGTTTAATAGGTCTAGCGATCAGGATGAGGATAAAGAGGTTATGGCTTTTTTTGATACTTTTTCAGTTGCTCTCAAACAGAAGTGGTTGGACTACTACCAGGTAAATCGGGCTTGGCTGCTCCTGCACATGACGGCTGACAACACGGTCGCCACACCCGACGGCGGGAAAAGGCCTGTTTCTTACCTCATCCTGGGAATTGCGGCTGCCCTGGAGCCGGAACTCCAGCAACTAATGCTGCCCTTCTCAAAACTCAAGCCGGATGCAGACAGCCTGATCGAAGTGTTGGGGCTAAATTTTGACCCGGACATCGCGCTGGGTATGCCCTCAAATATCGTGCCGCAGACGATCGGCACATCTCCAACACCCGCAGCCGCTCAAACTGCAACTACTGCACCCGCAGCCGCTCAAACTGCAACTACTGCACCCGCAGCCGCTCAAAAGGCAACTGCTGCACCCGCAGCCGCTCAAACTGCAACTGCTGCACCCGCAGCCGCTCAAACTGCAACTGCTGCACCCGCTGATGCCAAATCTAATAAATTGGGCGGTGCTGCCTTAGCAGCAGCCGGAGTAGTCGCGGGAGTCGCGGGAGCCGCCGGTCTGGCTGCTGCTGCGTCAGCACTGAGCTCCGACGACGAATCCTTCGATGAGTTTGAGGAAGAAGCAGTCTCTGATTTCGACCTGGGCGATGACGAGGAAGAAGCAGTCTCCGACTTCGATATGGACGATGACGAGGAAGAAGCGGTCTCCGACTTCGACATGGACGATGACGAGGAAGAAGCCTCGGCTTTGGACGGTCTCGGTCTCGAAGACGATGAGGAAGACGCGGTATCTGACTTCGATATGGGCGACGATGAGGAAGACGCCGTATCTGACTTCGATATGGGCGACGATGAGGAAGACGCCGTATCTGACTTTGATATGGGCGACGACGAGGAAGAAGAAGCCTTGGCTTTGGGCGGTCTCGGCCTCGGCGATGATGACGAGGAAGAAGAAGCCTCGGCTTTGGGCGGTTTTGGCCTCGGCGATGATGACGAGGAAGAAGCCTTGGCTTTGGGCGGTCTCGACCTGGGCGATGACGAGGAAGAAGCCTCACAATTTGGGACTTTGACCTCTGGAGATCTCGAATCGGGGATTTCCGATCCGTTTGGGGAAGAAGATGAAGAGTTTGTCGCCGAAGAAATACCCGATCCTTTTGGGACAGCGACCTCAGATGACCTAGACATGGATCTGGGCGACTTGGACGATGACGGTATTGACGATTTCTCTGTATCTGATGACGATGACCTCGACGAGCTCGGACTCGACGATCTGGGGGAAGCAACTACCGGAGATCCTGACGAAGATGATTTAGATGCTCTAGGTCTCGGCGATTTGGATTCCGACGATGAGGATGAAGAAATTTCCGGCTTTTTATCTGATTTTAAGTGAGGTTGTTGCGATCGCCCGCATCTCTTCTAGTCTTGAAGTTTCCCGCTCTATTTGTGAGTTGTGAGTTGCGAGTTGTTAATTTTTAATGAGCTCCAACTCACAACTGCCAAAAGGCTTTTTCCCGCGAGCGAGTTGAAGAACACTAAATCCCTGCTGTGAGGGATTGTATGCCCTCGCGCAGAATTTTCTAGCTCAAATTTTGGATGCTGCGGCTGCGGATATAGTGAGTGGGCTGCATCTATTTTTCACAGGAATTAGCCCCAAAATAGGTATTTCTATTTATTGTTCGCTGTGCGTCGCGATCGCACAAAACAAGTGTTTTCTCGCCACTGCGCCTGTTCGCGTTTGAGAGGAAAAACAGCCTATTTCTCTCGTCCACGATCGCACCGAGACGATCGCAAAATCCAGGTGTTTCCTCGCTCCGCCGCAAGTCCTGTTCGAGACGAAAAACAATTTAAATGGAGAAGATTTGAGATATGACTGCTATTACTACTAATGAACCGGAAGCTTTAAACTTTGAATGCGAAACAGGCAATTATCACACATTTTGTCCGATTAGCTGCGTAGCTTGGCTTTATCAAAAAATTGAAGATAGTTTTTTCTTGGTCATTGGTACTAAGACTTGCGGCTATTTCTTGCAAAACGCAATGGGCGTGATGATTTTTGCTGAGCCTCGCTATGCGATGGCGGAGTTGGAAGAGGGGGATATTTCCGCTCAGTTAAACGATTATGATGAGTTGAAGCGGCTGTGCTTGCAAATTAAGCGCGATCGTAACCCCAGTGTAATTGTCTGGATCGGCACTTGCACCACCGAAATCATCAAAATGGACTTGGAAGGGTTAGCACCGAAACTCGAAGCAGAAATTGGCATTCCCATCGTCACAGCGCGCGCTAACGGCTTGGATTACGCTTTTACTCAAGGGGAAGATACCGTTTTAGCAGCGATGGCTGCTAAATGCCCTGAGAAAGCGCCCGTGATGGAATCTCAGAAACAAGAACGCAATGCTATCTCTCAACTGCTGAATTTCGGCAAGAAAAAAGAGGAAGTTGCAGCAGATGAATCGGAATATGTCAAGCACACGCCGCTGGTACTTTTTGGTTCTTTGCCCGATCCGGTTGTGACTCAGCTAACTCTAGAATTGAAAAAGCAAGGAATCAAAGTTTCCGGTTGGCTTCCTTCCAAGCGCTACACTGAATTGCCAGTATTGGAAGAAGGCTATTATGTATCGGGCATGAATCCGTTCTTGTCGCGCACTGCTTCTACGTTGATGCGCCGCCGCAAGTGTAAGCTAATTGGTGCGCCATTCCCGATCGGCCCTGACGGAACTCGCGCTTGGATTGAAAAGATTTGCTCAGTGTTGGGAATTGAACCAAAAGGTTTGGACGAACGGGAAGCGCAAATCTGGGCTGGTTTGGAAGATTACCTGCAAATAATTCGTGGCAAATCTGTCTTCTTTATGGGAGACAATTTGCTAGAGATTTCTTTAGCACGTTTCTTGATTCGCTGCGGCATGACTTGCCCGGAAATTGGGATTCCTTACATGGACAAGCGCT
This sequence comes from Microcoleus sp. S13_C3, assembly GCF_036700905.1. Classification (NCBI taxonomy): domain Bacteria; kingdom Bacillati; phylum Cyanobacteriota; class Cyanophyceae; order Oscillatoriales; family Microcoleaceae; genus Microcoleus; species Microcoleus sp. S13_C3. Next base: position 4,710 of record NZ_JAUBPT010000194.1, read on the forward strand.
ATCAGGCGGCTGAATTGGCTTTGTTAGAAAAGACTTGTCACGAGATGGGAGTTCCTACTCCTCGGATTGTGGAAAAACCAGACAATTACAATCAGTTGCAGCGGATTTACGAGCAGAATATTGATTTGGTGATTACTGGTATGGCTCACGCTAATCCTTTGGAAGCGCGGGGAATTAATACTAAGTGGTCAGTTGAGTTTACTTTTGCTCAGATTCACGGCTTTGGTAATGCGCGGGATATTTTGGAGTTGGTGACTCGTCCGCTGCGCCGGAATAATTCGCTGAAGGATTTGGGTTGGGGTAATTTGGTGAAGAATGAAGCGAAGGTTTAATTTTTGAATTTCACCGGACTCCTAGCAAGGGTGGGCATTGCCCACCCTTGTTTATTAGAATAGTACAAGCATCTGTAAAACTTCATGGGCAAGTTAGGAAAACTGGTAGAACAATTTTTAGCAAATCCACCAGAAGTGCGCTTTGACGATGTGTGCTATATTCTAACAGCTTTTGGATTTGAAGAAAAGCGATCGAAAGGAAGTCACCATACTTTTGTCAATGCTGATGGATTAAATATTACAGTTCCTAAAAAAGGCGGTCAAAAGGTAAAAGGAATATATGTAAAGCAAATTGTTGCGCTATTGAAACTGGAGGAATGGAGCAATGAATCAGAAGATAGAAGTGAAGAATAAATCTTTAGAATATTACTTGAGCCTGAGATATGCTATAAGTTTTTACCCAGATCCAGAAGGAGGCTATACAGTCCTCATCAAAGACCTTCCAGGTTGTATGTCTGTAGGAGAAACTTTGTCAGAAGCAATGGAGAACATTGAGGAAGCTAGGGAATTGTGGATAGAGACTGCTTATGAGTGCGGACATGAGATTCCTTTACCTACAACGGAAATTGAGTATAGCGGAAGTCTATCTTTACAGATTCCTAAATCTCTACATTTGAGTTTAGCAGAAAAGGCGGAAAGGGAAGGAGTTAGTCTTGACCAGTACATTCTGGTTGTGTTAAGTAAAGCAGGTTAAAAGATAATCAGATAAGGACGATCGAGTTTGAGGCACGCTTCAAGGGCGATTCCCTACCGCAACGGGCCCGCTTCGCGAACGGGATAGCTTCGCTTCACGCTTTTTTATTTTTTTATGAACCGCTGATGCAGGCAGATTAACGCGGATTAACGCGGATGAAGAGTGCGATCGCTTTTTTATTTTATCGTCGCGGGTTACAAAATGTTGTGTATGCTCTCAACAACTTGCTCAATAAAATCAACCGCTTCATTAACTAATAGTTCATCAATAGGCCAGCGATTGCCTATTGATAATGTAGGATCTATATCTGCTTCATGTGCTATCTTATTTCGGCGATCGACAATCAGACTTAGCTGTTGTTTTATACTTCTAGCAGGGCTACCCATGTTAGTAGAGACTTCTTCCCACAACTTTTTATCGCTAATCAGCCGGATAGCATCAGCTATAGCTTCTGGTTGTTGAAAACTTTTGTAGCTGTGGCGTTGCCGAATTTCATCTTCTAGCCAGGAATCAATATTTTGTCCTGCGTTTATACCAGCGCGAGCGTTACCCAGTGAAATTTGAAACCGCGAAAATGCTGGAGGTTCAGGACGTTGGCCTCGGTGAATTTCGAACATTCCTATCCTAACAACTTCGTGAATATAATAGTCCAAAGCGCTAACCGCTAGAACAAGTGCAGCTCTCAGTATATCTGAGATATCTAGAACACTGCTAGCTTGAGCTTTTAGAGAATTATGCACAGCAATCAGATCCCGAACGCGAGCAATACTGATGCGAAATAGATCAATTGCTGACTGCATTGGCAGTTAACCCAATAACTTTATCTGCTAGTTCATCAAAAGTAGTTTTGAACTTTTCTTGTGCTTTTAGAGTGTTGTTTAAAATTATACCCTGCTGCCCTATTTGATCGGGCGTGAGATCAAAAACTGGTGTTTTATTCTCTTGAGACTTAGCAATCAAGCTGTTAAAATTAGAAATTTTGGCAAGGCAATAATCATGTTCAATTCCTTGAGAGGCATACATTTCATCGGTTAGTAGCATCCTATTTTCTTGCAAAGATGGGACTAATCTAGCGGAAACAGCTTCTTGAATTGCATCTATCCACTTCTGAAAAGTAGGGGCGGGTTCTTTAGCTATTCGATAGTTTTGAACTACCGTCCCAAGAAATCGCGGTATTACTTTGGGAAATGGATACGTAGACTCTTGCAACAGCCTCAATTCTGAAGCTTTTTTAGCCCAGGCACACAATTTGGGTAGAATTGTTACCAAAGAATCAATTGCCATTAATGAAAAAAAGTCAGGACTGGTAGGAAGTATAAAAAAATCATTGGTCATCAGTAGATTTTGATTGATTGAGCTTAAACCTGGACTCATATCAATCAAAATATAATCTGCGTTAAACTTATTTGCTGTTTTTAGCAAAAGATAAGAAATTGAACCTGGTAAGTTTTGCAGTGCTTGAATTGAACCACTTAGCTCTTGTGCCATGCCTAATGTTATCTCATATTCAGCAAATCCAACATGACCGGGCAACAAAAACAGACCCTCGCACCCCTCTACTCGTAAACAATCTATAGCCTGAATCAGCTTTGGTCTTGATTCAAATGCAGGTGCTAAGCCTGATTTAATATTCTGTTCTTTTTTATATATTTCGTCTAGTTCTTGCTTAGTTGAAGACCCCAAAACCATCTCTGTGAGGTTGCATTGCGGATCTGCATCCACTAAAATTACTCTTTTTCCCTTGGTGGCTAACATCCATCCTAGATTAAATGTAGTGGTTGTTTTGCTAACGCCGCCCTTTTGATTAAATAGAGCTATTTTCTGAACCATCTTTTTTTATACTTTTGGGGAAGTCAGTACCTGAGCTATAACTAAGGCTATGACTATTATACAGTCAGGGATGAAAGGGCGCACTTTTTCCCCAACCTTTCCAGAATCCCAGGCCACGCGCCCGTAACACGATCGCAAGTACGATCGCCTATAATCGAAACTAGCCCAACTCTCATCAGTTGAGAAACCACCATGAGTCAAGACAAGGAAGAAATTAGCTATTCAGAGAAAACAGAACGTCTCAGAGTTATCGGTCAGTTTATCAAAACTGTGACACCGATGATTTGGACGATCGTAATTTTAGTAGTCATCATTCCCCTATTAGGTAACTTTCTAATTTCCCAGTCACTAACAAATACCGGAACCACAGCAGTTGTAGTCTCGCCGCCCCACGATTTCAGCAAAGTCAACCAAGACGTTAAAAACGCCATCCAACAATCCCATATCACAGCCGAAACTTTCGCATCCAAAGAATTGGACAAATGGGAAACCGAAGTAATTGCAAGAGTTGACAATAGTTTCCTCGATTGGTACTTTGATTACTTCACTCAAAAAAAGATGGAGTTTACCGTACCTTTTAACTTCGTGAAATCTGCCGTACTCAACAGATTTGATATGACAGCAGCATCTCGTGCTGTTTCCGAAAAATTAACCGAAGATTTTCAAAGAGAATTTGCTAACCGCGTGCTGGTTCCCAAAAACGCTCAACTGCGATTTCAATTAATCACTCAAGATACTGCTAACTTGTACATAGCCGAAGTTAGCAAAAATGTGAAAGTAGTTCAAAACAATTATAATATACCGCAAGTACAGTGGGACAAATATCTGAACGATATTGCCACCACAATTAGCGACAAAGGAAATGTCTCGAATTTATCATTAAAAGTATTAGTTGGGGGCAGCGGCTACTTAGTGGCTAAACCCTTAATTTTGGGAGTAGCAGCTAAAGTTGGTAGTAAAGTTACCGCAAAAGTTGCCAGCAAAGCCGCCGCCAAGGTAGCCACAAAAACAGGCGGTACAGTTGCTAGTCAGTTGGGAGTAAGTTTAATCGACCCCATTGTCGGCATCGGGATTATCATCTGGGACTTGTGGGATTACAATCACACAGTCAAAGTAGAAAGACCGATTTTGCGGGCACATATTGTAGAATACTTGAAAGATGTCAAAAAGTCGCTGCTCACAAATCCTGAAAGCGGGATTATGGCAGCAATTTATCAGTTGGAAAGCGGTATTTTGAAGTCGCTCCAATCTTAATAAGTTCGTAGAGAGGACGGAAGTCCTCTCCCTTAGTTTGAATCAATATAGCAATCCTAAATCATTTGTGAATTTCTTACTCCCTCCCCTTACTAAGGGGAGGGTTGGGGTGGGGTAAAAAATTTACGACTCCTGCAAGGCTTGCTATATGCACTAAACTTTTTACTACAAACCTCAAAATTTATGTCCTCAAAAAAAGTTTTAACCTGGTAAACACTACCACAATTAACGCCAGAATAGTCGTATATCCCAACCCCCTCAAAAACCCCATAAACGGATTGGTTGAAGTCATCTCAATAATCACCGGTTCCAATTTACTTAAAACCAGAATCGGCCAGATAATATTCGCAAATCCTGCATAGCCAATCATCGGATTCACCCCGTTATCAATAAACAACTGCAAAAACCATTTTATTTGAAACACATCGATAATTATCATCAACCCAATCAACAGCAAAATAGCCATTCCAGCAGTTAACAACAAGTAACTCATCGTCGCTGAATCTTTCTTGATTCCGCCTTCATAAGGCTCAAACAGCAAACCCAAAACAACCCAATAAAACCCCCATTCGTAAAGGCGGTTCAATAAGTTTTCCGTGACATTACCTGGCTTTTTCAACAAAACCAAAGCGCAGAAACACAGCACCACCGTCACTAATGCAGTCTGCCATACCCATCTAGCTTGCAGTCCAATTAACAATACTAAATTGACAGCAAACATCAAAACCATAATGCTGAAATAGCGCCAACTCTTCCAGCTAGCATAACTCGCCTGTTCCGGCGAAGAATACTCTATCCACCGACCCAGCAAATCCCCCACAATCGTACCGGGAATCACCAAAAACAAATACTTTAAATAATCAAATTGAAACAGCCAAGGTGCAGGAGAGTACCGCCAAACTAAATTAATCCAACCGTCAGTCTGAGAAGACAGTCGCGCCGCCAACAGCAAGCCCAAAAATCCCACTCGCAACCACGTATTTGAACGAGTAAACAACCAAATTAGCGAGCCGAAAACGGCCATATTTGCTAGTACCATCAAGATAATATCGCTACGGCTAACTAAAAATCCTACACCGTTGGGATATTTGATCTGAGATACGAAGCCAATCCCGGCACTCCAAGCAGCAAGGGTTAAGGAGCTCCGTCGCCACACAGACCACCTGGACGGCCAGCGAACATACATTAAAAATAATATTAAAAATCCAAACAAGGCCATCCACCACTTCTGCGGGATGGATGCGTCTGGGTTAATTATAGTCGGGCGAATGTGCTGGAGAAATATTGCAAATGACGCTAACAAAAATCCTCTTTGCAAAATAGATAAAATCACTTTTTTTGTATCCCATCCCTTGGCGATGCGGCGCGACAAAGCTAGCGGTATCGCAGCCCCCATTGCAAACAAAAAGAAGGGAAAAACTAAATCAACCCAGGTTAATCCCGGCAGTTTGTTATTAAAAATGTGATCCGGCGGTGGCAGTTGGGCGTGATACATCCACGCCGGCAATGTTTTCCGGGCTATTGTACCGGATAAAACCATCGCTAAAAGTGCTAGTCCGCGCAGGGCATCCAGGGCGTCTGCGCGTTGGGAAACGGCAGCAACTGCTAAACTATTTTCTTGTTTCACCATGTCTTTTACCTCTGATGTTGGGGATTCTAATTTATATCAAGTACGGTGGGTTGACCGCAAGATATCGGCCGGGGCGGGTTTACTGGAGTTTTTGCGCTTTTTGATAGATAATGGTGAACCTAGCCCGGATCGGAATAACGGTTAATTTACGGCACAGGATATTACTACACATCTTTTTTATTCAAAAATAATATAGCGGTTCTCAAAAAAGTGAGGTATGCCCACGGAGGCCTATGCCCTATGTGCCCTATGCCCTATGCCCTATGCCCATGAGTACCTCATATGAGAGCTCGAAAGGCTATAGAATATCTTCCGCTTATTTGCCAATTAATTTGTGCAGCCAGCTTCCTGAAGCTAGCCTGCAGAGTCTTTTTGCGGAGTGTTTTTTATTGACTGTTAACCTGGAAATTCGGTATTTATTGGGTGGAAAAAACCGCAGTTTTAATTTTAAACTGTCGTACAAGTATCCTGATGAGAAATATTTGGCAACGTATTTGTCAACTTGTTTGTTGACAGCGCCAAACGGGTAGGCTATGTGTGAGGCGACTGTTCGATTTTGGTCTAAATCTTGGGTACATTTCCTCAGTCTAATTTGATCTTCAGATAATTCTCGGTCTAATGCTGTCAGAGAAATTTTGGTTAAATTTTCGTGATTCAGTCCGTGGGATTGAATATCATAAAAACCTTTTTGCATTCCGTCTCTCAAGTCTTGACAAGTTACCTTTTTTATGAGCGAGTCCTGATGGCCCAAGAAGCCGGAGTTGATAAATACAACTACTTTGGTTTTTTTGCCGTATTTATTTTCGAGTGTTTCTAACATCGGCAGTAAGTGCGTATAAATGCTTTTATTTCCGTCGTCAAAAGTAATCATGACTTTTGGGCGATCGCGATATTCACTCGGCACCGGTTTTTTGGGATTTGCTATGAAATATTCGTAAAGCTCTTGGGATGACAAAAACCAATAGTTATGGCTAACTAAATAATCTAAAAAAGGTTCTAAATTTTGCTGGCTGTAGTCGCCGGGAAATTCTCGCCGCAGCAGCGGTATTTCCTGGGGATTTTGAAGGTCAACAATATCGTGAAAGCCGAAAATCGGAATTTCTACTGTGATGATTTCTAAGATTACTTGAGAAGTGATGAAAGTTAGGAGAAATGCTAGTAAAAAGCTAATAATGCGTTTTTTTCGGAGCGTAATACCCTGTTGAAAATACTCCGGCAATTTGTTAACTAAATAATTTACCATTGACAATTACAACCTCATGAGGTAAAAGGTTAGGGTGGGAGTAAGAGGGTTTTTCTGGCTGCTGGGAGCATCTAGATTGTCGATCGCCCGCGTTTTCCGTAAAGATAAGCTGGCTCAACTCCAGCATGATACAATTTTTATCGATCGCACTTATCCGGCAACCCCCGTTCACACTTGACAAATGGTGCTAGAGGAGTGGCGATCGTCCCCTTGCTCAAAAATCATCATTTGAGATAGATTAGGCAGTATGGGCGGGGCGATCGCAGCAATTCCGACAGCACCCTCCAACCCCGAAACTGCCCGCTGTTCAAAGGTTCCAAAAAGTCCAACTTCGTCTTTGCACTTTCAAGGCGAAGTTGAAGTCAATTTTCTCCTCCGCAGTTAACAATACCTCTCCCCGCCAGAAATTTTATCTGTAAATTTTATCTGTAAATTTTCCTGTAAAATTTTATCGGTAATTTTTTTACTTGTGATTTACGTCCCGAGGTGGTAGCATATTTTACCGAAAGCCCGGTGCAACAACCATGATGAAGATAGCGGTAATTCTGCCTGTTTACAACGAAGCAAATTGCATAGCCCAAACCTTTGACATAATTTTAGAATTTTCTCAAAAAAATCATGGTTACAATTTTATCATTGTTAATGACGGCTCGACCGACAATACACTGCAAATTCTCGACAACAAACTCAAAAAAATCCCCACACATCACATCAAACTAATTTCTTACAGCAACCGTCAAGGCAAAGGATATGCCGTTAAAAAAGGCAGCGAATCTGTCAACGCCGACTGCATTTGCTTCATGGATGGCGACTTAGCATACTCCCTCGAACACCTCGAACCATTAGTCAAAAAATTAGACGAATTTGATGTCGTAATTGGTTGCAGAAACCTCGATAGAGAAAACTTCCGAAATCTTACCTTACTCCGAAAAATATCCGGCAAAATATTTAACTGGATTTCTAGAAAAATTCTGAATCTCCCATATAGAGATATGCAAGCCGGACTCAAAGGATTTAACAAAATACCAGCTGAAGAAATATTTAAGAACCAAACAATTACTGGCTTTTCATTTGATGCGGAACTGCTTTTTTTAGCCAAAAAAAGAGGATATACCATTGGTGAAATTCCCGCAAAAGTTTCCCAGCACCACATATACAAAAAATCTCAAGTCAATATATTTAAAGATTCCCTAAAAATGCTCCTCTGCTTATTTAAAATTAGAGCCAACGACCGCGCAGGCTACTATGAATAAATCAATTTTGTTGAGCTTTGATATAGAAGAATTTGACATCCCCGAAGAATACGGTCAACCCCTGGAATCCGAGATCAAGTTTGAAATTTCTAATCGAGGATTGTCAAAGATTATTGCACTTCTAGAAAAATTAGATATTACAGCCACATTTTTTGTCACAGCTAACTTTGCACTCCACAACCCAGATACAATCAGAGAAATTTCACAACGCCATGAAATAGCCTCCCACGGCTTTTACCACTCTCAATTTTGCCTAGAAGATTTACAGAAATCTAAACAAACCTTAGAACAGATAACTAATACTCAAATCACTGGATTCAGGATGGCAAGACTTCAGCCCGTTGACGACGCAGAAATAGAAAAGGCAGGCTACGAATACAACTCATCAATGAATCCAACTTACATCCCCGGCAGATACAACAACCTATCTAAACCCAGAACTGCATATTATACGAATAAACTGCTCAACCTTCCCATTTCAGTCACTCCTGTGATCAGATTTCCCTTATTTTGGTTGAGCTTTAAAAACTTCCCCCTCTCAATGATAGAATTAGCAACCCAACTAACCCTAGAAACAGACTCTTATCTGAACATCTACTTTCACCCCTGGGAATTCACAGATATTTCCCAGTTTAAATTACCCGGTTACGTCAAAAAAGACTCAGGCAGCAAAATGGTTGACAAACTAGAAAAATACCTCACAAAGCTGAAAACCCAAGGCAAATTTATTTCTATTTCAGAATTTAAGCACAACTTCAGTCAACCTTAGAGCAAATAGGGAGCATCTCATATTTGTAAAAATACTTCTTCTGGCTCCTTCCTTCTTCTGGCTCCTTCCTTCTTCCTCTTTCCT
>NZ_JAUBPT010000195.1:0-1237 GCF_036700905.1 Microcoleus sp. S13_C3
GGGGCGGGTTCCACCAACCATAATCGCCCCAAACAAACAATCTCAAAAACCCGCCCCCACCCAACAAACAATCATCAGTAATTGAGCGGAGATGATATCAGCGGCATCCCAAGGAATCGCGAGTAGAAATCCCAGTTTGAGAATTAATCCCGGTTGCCTTTGTGCACAATTCTTTAACTTGTGAGCCGTCCATAATTGCATCAGTAAAGTCAGCGCCGGTGATATCAGCCCCCTCAAAAGTAGACCGCAGCAAAATTGTTTCTGCTAATATTGCATCGCTTAAATCGGCCTTAGTAAACTTAACTTGATCAATCATTGCATTAGTTAAATTTGCTCCGTGCAAATTCGCCTCAGTCATCACCGAAGCGCTCATAATTGCTCCCCGCAAATCGGCATTAGAAAAATTAGTCAAGTCCATATTAGCGTTAGAAAACTCAGCAGCCCGCAGCATTTGACCAGAAAAATCGCGTCTTGTCAGTTCGGCGTTGCTAAAGGACAACGGCGGAGCGTAATATTTAGATTGAGCCTGGGCTGGCTGCGGCAGGATGAAGATAGTTAGCGCCAAGAGGAATGCTGCTAGTTGCCGGAGTTTCATAAGCCTGATATTCTCGCAAGGTGGGTATTTCGTAGTGTATCCCGAACTTTGGTCGATCGACTAAACAGTTACAATCTTAATTAATAGTGATGGAGATGGAAAAAAAGATATGCTAAGTTTTTTCTTAACTTGGATAGTAGCAGCGGTTTCGCTGATCATTACCGCTAACATTGTACCAGGTATTTCGGTGGTTAGCTTTCCGGCGGCGATGCTGGCTGCTGTTGTTATCGGATTGGTGAACGCGGTTGTCAGACCGATTCTTACATTGCTGACGCTGCCTTTGACCATTATTACTTTAGGTTTGTTTTTATTCGTTGTGAATGCAATTTCGCTTTCCCTGGCTTCCTGGTTAGCGAGTGCGTTCAGTATCGGCTTTGCCGTTAACGGTTTTTGGCCGGCTTTGTTGGGTTCCATTGTGTTGTCATTCGTTTCTGGGTTGATTGGTCGATTTGTGAATGCCAATACTTTGTCTCAGTAGTACATTATCCCAGATATTCGATCGGGCAAACTGCAACCGCTACTGTTACCGCAGAACCCCCCCTAACCCCTCCTTGTGAAAGGGGGGGATTTTGACTGCGGAATATTTGTTTAGGGACTAAAAGCCTTTCACGGGCAGGCAGGATGCCCACCCCACAAGCAGAT
>NZ_JAUBPT010000195.1:1337-13781 GCF_036700905.1 Microcoleus sp. S13_C3
TCACTCTTTGTGGAACAGGCATCTTGCCTGTTGTTGAGAATTGTGGAACAGGCATCTTGCCTGTTGTTGAGAATTGTACGGGCGGGCAAGATGCCCACCCCACAAGCCGATTCACTCTTTGTGGAACAGGCATCTTGCCTGTTGTTGAGAATTGTGGAACAGGCATCTTGCCTGTTGTTGAGAATTGTGGAACAGGCATCTTGCCTGTTCTTGAGAATGGTACAAGATATTAGTTCGATCGCACAAAGTGCCGCGGCTTCTGCTACACTAGGCGTCCCAACTTGTTTGACTACAATATTTGAAGGGTTGGGGACTTCTACGGAACTTAAAATGTCAGCAGCAAAGGTTTTTAACGGCCAGTTTCGCGCTTGACAAAGTTCTAATAACCCGACTTCACCTGCTTTAGTGTCTATTGTAGCAATACCTGCGATCGCACTTTCCGCTAAATGATAAGCACGGCATACTTGTTTAATCGCTGTTTCGATTAATTCTCGCCCTGTTCCGCGTTCACAACCTATCCCTACCCACAACACTCTCGGATGCCACTGAACCTTTGGTAAAGCAGATTCCGGCGAAAATCTTCTCTGGGTGAAACTAATCCAAATTCTGGCTTTGATAGTTGATAAAATTTCCCCCTCCCAATACAAAGAATGTTTTTCTGGCAGACTGTTTTGCCACAAAGTAGAACCAACTTCTTGAATTACTTCGACAGTTTCCCCTCTAGCAAGAGCCGCCGCTACTCCTGTCCAGTCACCTTCGCCCCGCCTCCAACCGCTGGGGATGTCTAGCATATCTAAAGTAAATTCATCGTTCATTATTCAGTTATCTATTCTGTAGTTTCACTGATCCCGCAATCTTAAAAAAAACTTAACACTCTGTTTAGTGAAAATTTTGGTAATATTGTAGCACAAACTACAAAAAACCAAACATTTAAGATGGTAGAACTAAATCAGTTAGTGTTAGAGCTTGAAAGCAACCTCAAATCGGAAGGAGTGAAAAAAGAATGGAAAGAGCGCCGGTCAAGTTGGGTTAGCGGTGTGGCAGCATCAGTTAACCTGACATATCTAGCAGAATTGCTAGTTGAATGGGAATCAAACTTGCAGGGAGAATCGGTTGATATTCAGTGGCAAGAGCGTCGCAACCGTTGGGTAGAAGAATGTCTGGGAGCATCGATTGTTCAAGAAGTATCAAGTTTATTGCTGGAACTTGAAACCAATATAAATTCGGAAGCTATGGCTGATGAATGGCAGCAGAAGCGGGAGAAGTGGGTACAGCAAATGCACAAATTTAACGAGTAGTTTCGAGGAGTCAGAGCCTGTAGATATGCGTTTTCAGGCTCTATAATTTCCTAATGACTAATGACTAATTCTTCATCTTTCTGCCAAACCCCATTCAGAAAAATATCTGCGAGTCCTTCAGCCATTTCCTGCATTTGCTACCGAGAATGATTCGCTTCCATAATCGTATTTTGACTGAAGGGCGCGACTGCAAACATTCCCAAAAATACCTGAGCGACAATCTTCGGATTCATCTTTGGATAAACTTGTTTTTCCATCGCCGTTTCCAAAAAAGCCTCAGCAAAATTGCTCACTATAAAAAACCAACACTCTCAATCAATAAAATTTGTACAAAAATAGCACAAACTGCAAACAAGACAAAATTTAATATGGTAGAACTAAGCCAATTACTGTTAGAGTTTCAAGCCCACCTAAACTGGGACGCAGTGAGGGAAGAATGGAAAGAACGTCGCGACTGTTGGATGAGCGAGGTGTCAGCAGCAAGTGACGAAAAACACCTAGCCAAATTGCTAGTTGAATTAGAATCAAATTATCAGCGAGAAGCGGTACAAAGTCTCTGGAAAATGATCCGTGAAAGTTGGGTAGAAGAATGTCATATAGCATCTACGCTGGAAGAAGTATCAAGTCTCTTGCTGGAACTTGAAAGCAATACAACTTGGGAAGTAGTGACGGATGAATGGCAGAATAATCGGGAGAAGTGGGTACAGCAAATGTACCAATTTATAGAGTAATAATTCACTTAGTCAAAATCCCCTTTCATGGTGAATGATGTCCCTCCTGTGCGGTTGATTGTCGCGCTTCCCTCAATTACTTTAAATCCCGATCGCTCGTACAAACTCAGGACCCGATTCGAGCTTCTGACACTCAGGGATACCGATCGATAAGAGACTTTTGCTGCTGACAGCAAACGATCCAGCAACTGCGTTCCTACACCCTGATTTGTATATTCTGGAAGAACGGCGATCGCCAATTCCGGGATAGTATTGTCAACCCAGCCAAACCCCTTGTCATCCTCTGTAAACAAACGCAGCCAGGCGGCTCCTACTGGCTGGTTCCCGTTCAATTTGATCGCTGCGAAACCCAGATCGTTTGCCCGTCCCCAATTCTTGACATATTTCGCAATTAAAGGATGATTCACAACCGCTTGCACCGTTGATTCACCTTCTTCTGCCATGTGCGCCGCTTCATACAGCATTTTCCACAGAAAAGGCTCGTCTTCCTGCGTTAGCGGCCGAATAGAATAGTGCAAAATTTGACTCATAACAACTTTTGCCTGTTGGTCTAATTATTCATCTTTCAGCAAAACCCCATTCAGAAAAATATCTGCGAGTCCTTCGGCCATTTCCTGCATTTCCTGCGGCGAAGCATTGGGCTCCATAATCGTATTTTGACTGAAACCCGCGACTGCAAACATTCCCAAAAATACCTGAGCGACAATCTTCGGATTCATCTTCCGATAAACTCCTTTTTCCATCGCCGTTTCAAAAAAAGCCTCAGCAACATCGCTCATTTTTCCGATGACTTCCAACTGAATTCTGTCGCGCAAATCCGGGTGAAATTGCGCCTCCAAAAAACACACCCGCATCATGTCGCTATTCTCGCGGATATTCAGCATCCGTCGCCGCATCACCTGAGCCACTGCTTTGTAACTGCCCATCTCGCTTAATTCAGTCAGCAAATCCGTCAGCAACTCCACCCATCCTTCCGTCGCCACCTCAATCAAAATCGCTTTTTTATTATCAAAATGCCGAAATAGCGTACCCTCGGCTACCCCCGCCGCCGCTGCTAAATCGCGAGTTGTCGTGCCGTCGTATCCGCTGCGGGCAAACAACCGCTGAGCGGCTTGTAAAATCCGCTTCTTGGTTTCTGTTTCAGAAGGAGGAGACTGATTAAAAATTCGCATGGCTTTGCAATCGGTAATTGGCTACTTGGAACTACGGGAGCTGGACTGAGGGACTAATTGATGTTAAGTTTTAAAAAGAATCTCTGGCATTGAGGGCAAACATTTTTTTGTTTGACAATCCAAAATCCAAAATCTAAAATCTAAAATCGAATGACCCTTTGTGAGATTTGCTGTATCAGCCTAACATCTGCGGCGCAACAGATCGCTTATGCCTCCAAAAATCTTTATCCTGAGAAAAGAATCTCTGGCCGAGCACAAACATTTTTTTGTGTGACACTCCACAATCCAAAATCTAAAATCTAAAATCGAATGACCCCGCAGTTCCAAAAACCCCGTGAAGCGAAGCTATCCCCTAGGGAATCGCCCGATCGCCAAACTCGATTCATTGCCTCCCTGCTGGCTGCTGTACTGCTGTGGTGGGGACTTTCCCCCGAAATCGCCCTCGCCCGCCCCAACCCCGCTAGCGGCTCCCAAGCAGTCTCTGTTCAACCATCGCTCGATCGAGTAATCAGCCAAGTCAGCGAATTTAAGCTCGACAACGGCATGAAATTCATCGTACTCGAAAGGCCCAGAGCGCCCGTAGCATCGTTTCTGATTCACGCCGATGTCGGCGGCGCCAACGAACCCGACGGCCAAACCGGTGTCGCTCACTATCTCGAACATTTAGCCTTCAAAGGCACGCCAAAAATTGGCACTACCGACTACAAAGCCGAAAAGCCGCTGCTAGAAAAACAAGACCAACTCTTCGAGCAAATGCAAGCAGCCAAGGCCAGCGGCAAAACTGAAGAAGTCGCCCCATTAAAAGCAGAATTTGACAAAGTTGAAGCCGAAGCTTCGCAATTTGTCAAGCGCAACGAACTCGGCAAAATAGTGGAACAAGCAGGCGGAGTCGGACTAAATGCCGCTACTTCCACCGACGCCACTATGTATTTTTACAGCCTGCCAGCTAACAAGTTAGAACTGTGGATGTCGCTAGAATCCGAGCGATTTCTAGAACCAGTATTTCGGGAATTTTACAAAGAAAAACAGGTAATTTTAGAAGAGCGCAGGCTGCGAACCGAAAATTCTCCGATCGGACAAATGGTTGAAGTTTTTGCCGACAAAGCTTTCTCTGCTCATCCCTACCGCCGCCCGGTAATTGGCTACACTGAAGACATTAAAAACCTCACCCGCAGCGACGTGCAGAAGTTTTTCGACACTCACTACGTCCCCAGCAAGCTGACTGTAGCGGTGGTAGGAGACGTGAAAGCTTCGGAGGTGAAGCGACTCGCTCAAATTTATTTCGGCCGTTACAAGGCGAAACCAACCCCTCCAGAATTGCAACTTGTCGAACCTCCCCAAACGCAAACTAAAGAAGTCACACTGCAATTAAAAACTCAACCTTGGTATTTGGAAGGATACCACAAACCGGCGATGAATCATCCCGACAATGCGGTTTATGAAATGATTGGTTCTTTGCTCAGCGATGGCCGCACTTCTCGGCTTTACAAATCTTTGGTAGAACAACAGCAATTGGCGCTGGCTGCTCAAGGTTTCAGCGGTTATCCGGGGGAAAAGTATCCGAATTTGATGTTATTTTACGCTCAAACTGCTCCGGGCCGCACGGTTGATGAGGTGGCAGCAGCTTTGAACAAGGAAATTGAGCGCCTGAAAACTGAGCCGGTTTCTGCTTTGGAATTGGATCGCGTGAAAACTCAAGCGAGAGCCGATTTGTTGCGATCGCTCAATTCTAATATGGGCATGGCATTTGCGCTGGTGGACTATCAAGTAAACACCGGTTCGTGGCGAAATTTGTTCAAGGAATTGGAGGCGATCGCGGCTGTTACTCCCGCTGACATTCAGCGTGTCGCTCAGGCAACTTTCCGCCCGGAAAATCGCACTATTGGTAAGCTTTTGCCGCTTTAAGGAAGTCAGTTGGCAGTTGGCAGTTGTCAGTTGTCAGTTGTCAGTTGGCAGTTGGCAGTTGTCAGTTGGCAATTGTCAGTTATCTGTTGTCAGTTGTCAGTTATCTGTTGTCAGTGGTGAGCTTTCCCGCGAACAGCCAACAGCGAACAGTCAACATTTGTCAGAATGTATAACTTAGGAGAAAGAATGAAAAGGACTAAATTGAGACTGAAAAAAGTAAAGTTATTTCTGCTGTCGCTTTGCTTTTTTACTGTTTCACTGGGCACGTTTAATTTGTTACCTTCCTTTGCGGCGGCACCCAAACACTACGACGAATTAACATTTCCCCCGCTGGCAGAAATTAAACTGCCTAAATACACTCGCTTCGAGCTGAAAAATGGCATCCGGGTGTATCTTATGGAAGACCGGGAACTCCCGTTAGTCGGGGGAACGGCGCTATTTCGCACGGGCGAGCGCTTTGAACCTGCCGATAAAATTGGACTGGGAGGTTTGACGGGAGAAGTGATGCGAACTGGCGGCACAAGTCGGCATACGGCTGATGAATTAAATCAGTTGCTAGAACAGCGAGCAGCTTCGGTAGAAACGGGGATTGATGTTAGTTCGGGCAGCGCTAATTTTAGTGCTTTAGCTGAAGATTTGGAACCCGTGTTTGACTTATTTGCAGAAGTGATTCGGGAACCAATATTTGCTAAGGAAAAGTTGGATTTAGCGAAGAACCAAACTCAAGGTGCGATCGCCCGCCGCAATGACGATCCTGACGATATTACCGGTCGCGAGTTTCAAAAGTTAATTTATGGCGATCGCAGTCCTTACGCGCGCACGGTAGAATACAAAACCCTCGCCAATATTTCCCGCGACGATTTGGTGAGTTTCTACCAGAAATATTTCCATCCCAAGAATATGATTTTGGGTATTTCTGGCGACTTTGATACAGCTAAAATGCGATCGCTCGTCGAGCAAAAATTCGGCAACTGGCAACCGACTCAAAGTGCACAAGTGCCTGCACTACCAACGGTATCGCCAGCAAATGGGGGCGGCATATTTTTGGTAAATCAGCCGCAATTAAGCCAAAGTTACGTGCAAATGGGACATTTGGGCGGAATGCTCAGCAGTCCAGATTACGGTGCTTTGGACGTGATGAATGGGGTTCTCAACGGTTTCGGTGGTCGTTTGTTTAATAATGTGCGATCGCGCCAAGGTTTAGCTTATTCAGTATACGCAGCTTGGAGTCCGAGGTTTGACTATCCGGGGGTGTTTGTAGCTGGAGGCCAAACGCGATCGGATGCCACAGTACCGTTTATCCAGGCAATTCGCGCCGAGATCGATCGTATCCGCACCGAACCAATTACCCCGGAAGAATTAGCTTTTGCTAAAGATTCCACCCTGAATTCTTTCATCTTCAAATTTGAAAATCCCAGTCAAACTTTGTCGCGATTAATGCGCTACGAATACTACGGTTATCCCGAAGATTTCATTTTTCGCTACCGCCGCAGCATCGAAGCAGCAACAGTTGCCGACGTGCAGCGCGTAGCCAAGACTTACTTGAAACCGGAGAATCTGGTAACATTAGTAGTGGGAAATACGGCAGCAATTCAACCGCCGTTATCGAGTTTGGGAACTTCCGTAAAAGTGCAATCTGTTGATATCACAATTCCCCCAGCGACTTGAGCATGATTAGTTTGACGCACCAGCCTCTTATTTGGTGCGTCACTATGAGATTGTCACTCTAATTTTTTAATTTTTGATGGCGACACACCCTACTGCTATCTTGCTGAAGAACTCGATTACTAAAGCTCTGGAATACCGAAACTACCTAACTGACTAGAGTTTGTCACACCAACCCATACTTGAAATTGAATTATTGAAGGTTTGACTGTAATTTATTTCGGCATACCAAAAGCTTTATTTGGCTGGATTACCTCACACGGAGCGAAACTGACTGCTTCGTTAACCTTAATGATACTTCCTAAAAAATCGCCTTCTGGAGTGTTATAAAATTCAAGGGAGCGCCCCTCAACAGGAGGATAAGGCATAAGCGTAGAAAATGAACCGAAACCACACTCTTTATTTACACAAATTAGAATAGACCAGAGGTATACTCCAAACTGCGTCCCATAAATCGCTGTATCTGATGAACTCATTATTATCCCCTTTGATTTAAAAATGGACAAGATAGCAGATATTGTATTATATGCCCACCATTCAGAGTTAGTCTACCGTTGTGGCGATGGCTTTCAATTACCAGCTTGTTCAGGCTCGGAGCGCAAATGGCTAGACAGTTACCCATGTCCGATAACTGTTCTGGGTTAACGTACCACAAAATAAGGTGTTTTTAGTGAGGACTTTAGTCCTTATAAAACACGATAGCAATAAAGTCCTCACTACAAACAATCCTCAGCTAAAAATCAATGCTCAAAGGCGCTCTCGGAAACGGAATCACATCCCGAATATTCCCCATGCCCGTCATAAACTGCACTAACCGTTCAAATCCCAAACCAAACCCAGCGTGAGGCACAGTCCCGTAGCGGCGCAAATCCAAATACCACCACAATTCCTCCTTATTCATACCCTGCGCTTCCATGCGCCGCTCCAACACATCCAGCCTTTCTTCCCGCTGCGAACCGCCGATAATTTCCCCAATATTAGGAGCCAAAACATCCATTGCTCGCACGGTTTTCTCGTCCTCATTTAAACGCATATAAAATGCTTTAATCCCGACGGGATAATCGCTAACAATTGTCGGCTTTTTAAACAAGTCTTCCGCCAAATAACGCTCGTGTTCCGACTGCAAATCTAAACCCCAACTTACCGGGAAATCAAACTTTTTGTCTGCTTTTTCCAAAAGTGCGATCGCCTCCGTATAAGTAATCCGCTCGAACTGATTATTAATGATATTTTCAGCAGTAGCCAAAACCGTCTTGTCAATGCGCTCATTGAAAAACTCCATATCTTCCGGGCAACGCTCCAAAACGTATTTAAAAATGTACTTTAAAAACGCCTC
This sequence comes from Microcoleus sp. S13_C3, assembly GCF_036700905.1. NCBI lineage: Bacteria > Bacillati > Cyanobacteriota > Cyanophyceae > Oscillatoriales > Microcoleaceae > Microcoleus > Microcoleus sp. S13_C3. Next base: position 9,445 of record NZ_JAUBPT010000195.1, read on the forward strand.
AGCCAAATCCATATCTCCCTGCAGATCGCAGAAAGCCATCTCCGGTTCAATCATCCAAAACTCAGCCAAATGTCGCGAAGTATTAGAATTTTCAGCTCTAAAAGTCGGCCCAAAAGTGTAAACATTGCCGAAAGCCATCGCCATAACTTCCGCTTCCAACTGCCCGCTAACTGTTAAATAGGCGCGCTTTCCAAAAAAGTCTTTAGCATAATCAACCTCTTGCGAATCAGTGCGCGGCACATTCTTTAAATCAAAGTTGGTAACGGCGAACATTTCCCCCGCACCTTCGCAGTCGCTAGCAGCAATAATCGGAGTGTGAACCCACAAAAAACCGCGTTCTTGAAAAAATTGGTGTACCGCCGCCGAACAAGCATTGCGGACTCGAAAAACAGCACCGTGGGTGTTTGTGCGCGGCCGCAAATGCGCGATTGTCCGCAAAAATTCAAAGGAATGGCGCTTTTTTTGTAGCGGATAAGTTTGCGGGTCTGCATCGCCGTAAACTTGTACTTGTGAGGCTTTCAACTCAATTCGCTGTCCTTTTGCTGGAGATGCTACCAGCACTCCCGACACTTCTAGAGATGCACCTGTATTCAGTTGTTTCAGTACATTTTCAAAGTCTGGCAAATCGGAATTTATGACTACTTGCAAGTTAGCCATCGCCGAACCGTCGTTGACTTCGACAAAGGCAAAATCTTTCAATTCGCGCTTAGTGCGAACCCAGCCTTGAACAGTTACAGTTTCCTCTGGTTCACCTGCGCGCAAAATCGCTGCTATTCGTTGATTTGTCATAATATCCACTCCTGTTTATTTAATATTTTGCACCATATTTCTCTCTTTTCTCTTCCTCTGCGCCCTCTGCGCCCTCTGCGGTAAATAAAAAAATCAAAAATTGTAACTCCCAACATCCTTCAACCTGCATAGGATTTCAAAATCCAACCGATCAAAATGCCAAGCCCCCCAAACCGAACTGCTTGCCAAAAAGGTTGTTTTATGCTTCCCCACGAAAACAGGCTGCTTTCTAAATTCAACTCGATAGTTTCCAATTCTTGCTCAATTTCCCGCAATTCTTTTTTGAGTTCCGGCAATGGATTTCGGCGCCCCGACTGGCGGATTTCTTCGCGCCGATGGCCGAGTTCGACTTGGCGCTGTCGATCGACCTGAATTTGAGTGTACCGTTCTTTGACTGCTGCGAGCGATCGCTCAACGGCTGCGAGCGCTTGAACAAACTCACTTTCTTGCTCTTCGGGATTTAACTCTGACGGCTGTTGAGGCATTTCGATCTGCAAACCTGACAATAATTTAAAAAAACCAATTCGCTATTTATAGCCTTTCTCAGTAACAGGAGGTGCTCTCGCGGGCATAGGGCATAGGGAATAGGGAATAGGGCATAGGCCTCCGTGGGCATAGGCCTCCGTGGGCATAGGACTCGCCCCCATACCTCACAACGCGATCGAACCGCTATAGTTGTTATTATGTTCAGTATATTATTTGTTAAATTCAGAAACGGCCGCCAATCCGTATAATTGCCAATTATGCTTGAAACTACACAAACAACCCAAACTGTCAACCTCAACGAGCTGAGCACGGTAGAACTCGCCCAAGCTCTCGCCGCGCGCCTCGCCATCGGCGAAAAAGATTGGCACCGCCTCAAAGCCAACCGTTCCGCGCGGGCCTGCGAGCAAGCTGCGGCCGCTTTGGTCTTTTTGCTCAAAAAACAGCCCGAAGAAGCTCTCCCGCGCTTAAACCAAGCAGCAGGATGGCTGGATCGATCGATATCTGCTCCTCCCTGTCCCACCCACGGCAAATAATTAGATTGCTTCGTTCTTCGTAAGGCTTCGCGGTTTTGAGTTTTGACTTGAGTAGTCGCTCAAAACTTAGACAATCGCGCCACTCGATCGAGTAGCGCGATTGTGAGTTCAAAAGATTTATACTTTTTTAACTCAAAACTCACATTTTGCATTATGATCAGCTATCAATAGCCATAGCGTTCAAATTCTCACTGCAAGCTTGAGCCCGAAAACGAAAAATTTTCCAGGTGTAGCTGAGGTGAAAACTGCTGCTTTCATAGCGGTGCTAGCGCAAGCGAGGCAGTCGGTAGGGACTAGCAAGTTCTTTGCACAGCCGTAACTCTGTACCTTCAGAATTCCACTCTACCCGATCAAATATTTGGTAAAGAATAAACAACCCCCTACCACATTCCTGTTCCACATGGGGTAGTCCAGAGTTATCTGCAACATCCTCTGCGAGGAGACTGTCGCAATCATCGGTATAAAGGTTGCAACTGCAAGGAGCCTTAAAGCCAGAACCTTCATCCGATATCACCCACCAATATTGGTTTTGGACGATCGAAAAACGGACTCCAACAGTTTTACCGGGATCTAATTTGTTTCCATGCTTAGCAGCATTTACCAAAGCTTCTTGAAGCCCCAACCGCAATTCCGCTTGCCAGAAATCTGGCACTTCTGCTAGGAGCAGATCCAAAATAGGACAAAGGTATAGAGTAGAAGCGAAGCTAATCGTAATCCAATTGCGTCCGACGGGACGAGGTGAAATAGCAATCACTCAGAAAACTCCCTAACTTTCAGGTGGATAAAGTTCACACCCTGCATAGTTGGCTCCCTAGTATTCAAAATGCTAATTAATTGAGCTGCGCTGCTCTACTTCTATCTTAGAGTATCAAAGCAATTAAGAACAGCAAACAACGTCACAAAATATTCAGCGATTCTGAGAAACTTCTGCAGAGAACCATCAGTAATTTTACTTATAAGTTCTCCTAGCAGCGAAATTTTTGAGTTTGACTTTTGCCAACTAGCAACCAAACGGCTAGCTGCATCCCCTAAGCCGTCAACAGCTACCTAACAAACGATCCCCACCTTGAAAAGCTCGGAAATAACTATAAAAAAGTCGATCCCTTCACCCTCGCCCATCAGGTTCGACCCTCGCAGCCCCTGGGTAAGCGCCATCGCCCAGAACTTGCTTTTGCCGCCAAACAGCCAAATCATCATACCTAGGTATGTTGCAGCCCAAACCCGATTTATTTTCCCAAATGCGATCGGGCCAAATATCTCCCATTGCTGCACCCCTCACAAAATCAATATTTGTTACAAAACTTATTAATTCTGAGTGCGGGAGATCGCGATATCTCAACTCGCCAAAATTGACCAATCCTTTGCGGGCGAAACTCCGGGGCGTTGTTCCAACTATATAAATCTGAATGTCGCGATACAATAGTTAAAGTAAATAATTATTTCTTTACATTATGAAAGCAACCCCAGCCATAACCGCAGCCCCCATAGCTGGCACTTACTGGCAGTGGCGAGGGCATTCAGTATACTACGTTCGATCCAGCGATCGGCATCCAGAACGCCCTCCCCTGCTGTTAATTCACGGTTTTGGAGCATCCACAGACCACTGGCGCAAAAATATCAGCGGCCTGAGCAAAGACTTTGAAGTGTGGGCGATCGACCTGATCGGATTCGGGCGATCGGCAAAACCCGAATTGCAGTACAGCGGCGACCTCTGGCGCGACCAACTCCACGATTTTATCACCAACATCATCGGCCGGCCCGCCGTACTAGCCGGCAACTCCCTCGGAGGCTACGCCGCCTTGTGTGTAGCAGCCGGGCGCCCCGAATCAGCAGCCGGACTCATATTAATCAACAGCGCCGGCCCCTTCAGCGAACCGCAGCCCGCACCCGAAGCCCCGCCCTTGCAAAAAGCCATATCTGCAGTAGCTAAAACCTTATTTCAGCAAGATTGGGCAAGTTTTCTGCTGTTCCAGTACGTGCGCCAGCGATCGACAATTCGGAAAACCCTAGAAAAAGTATATCTCGACCAAAGCGCCGTCACAGACCAATTAGTAGAAGAAATATACCTTCCCTCCTGCGATCCCGGTGCCCCCAAAGTATTCGCCTCCGTATTCCGAACACCCCAAGGCGAAAAAATTGACGTATTACTTAGTCAATTAACCTGCCCGTTGCTAATGCTGTGGGGAGAAGGCGATCCGTGGATGAATTCCACAGAAAGAAGCGCTAAATTTCGCAAACACTATCCGCAGTTAACAGAACACTTTATCAAAGCTGGTCACTGTCCCCACGACGAAGTACCAGAACAGATAAACGAACTGATTCGCGCATGGATAATTGACAAGGGCATAGGGCATGGGGCATAGGGCATGGGGCATGGGGCATAGGGCATGGGGCATAGGGCATGGGGCATAGGGCATGGGGCATGGGGCATGGGGCATGGGGCATGGGGCATAGGGCATGGGGCATGGGGCATGGGGCATGGGGCATGGGGCATGGGGCATGGGGCATGGGGCATGGGGCATGGGGCAT
>NZ_JAUBPT010000196.1:0-13662 GCF_036700905.1 Microcoleus sp. S13_C3
TCCCGCCCGTCCTTTTTGGACGGGCGGGACGCCCATCCCACAAACTTGTGGAAGTTATTTAATTCTCATTCCTAAGTAAGCCCACAGAAAAAACAGCATACACAGAGCCCCGACTTTTTAAAGAAGTCGGGGCTCTAAAAGAAGAGCATTTTACGTTGAATAGTGACAAGATGATTCAGTAACTAAAGCATCAATATTTCTTTCTCATCTTTCTGTTAGAAGCTCTTTTAGGCAATTGCTTAATTTGACGATCGCCTACTGGAAGTTTGACTTCTATGCAGTCTTCTTCCGGTTCTGCGAGTTGGGAATCGACAATTTCATCATTAATTTCGCTGATTTCTGTCTCTTGAACTTCCTCAATTTCAGACGACCGCGGTTGATTTTCTATGAATTGCACTCCTAATTGTTCTGTGTTTTGACTGATTTCCTTGTGTGTTTTATCCGTCGATAAATCTGCCTCTGACGCTGAACAGTCATCTACTTCTTGACTAACTTCACTTTCTATGATTTGATTATCTACGATCTCCATTGGTAGCGGCTGCTGTGAGGCTAACAACTCTTCAACTCGCTCTGCAAGTATTCTTAGCTGTTCGTTGAGAACCCGAATTTCTCGGTTTTGCTGCTGAATCATTTCTTCGGCATCAGCAAGAGTTCGATTTCTCTCTAATATCACCTCATTTTTAGTTTCTAATTCCAAAGCGCTCATAGCCGCTTTAATTACATTATAAAAATGCGGCTTAGATACATCAACTTGTTTAGCATTATGGCGACTTTTTCCCAAAAGTCCAATCTTTTGTCCTTGCTTAACAGCCAAAACAAAACCTTGATGATTTTTAATTTTTAATTCTTTGACAAAATCTACTTGAACTAAACTGCAAATATATTTGTGACAGTCAAAATAAAATTCTGCTTTCATTAAAAAGCACCCCTTTCTGCTACAGTCCCGCAGAATTATAGCACGAACAGAGTTTTTGCGGTAAATAAAAAGAAATAAATAATCGATCGCCCATTTTGATCAAAACTAAATTTCATCCTCAACAACATCTTCCGGCAACTCTACCACACCCGCAATCAACTTCCAACAAGGGTCATCTCCCTCCCAACCATCGGGCCGCCAAGGCATACTCAAACTCACTGTTACCAAACAAGCTTTTTGCGGTAGATACCCCAATTCTAACTTTCTAATAAACACCGGATCGGTAATTGTTGCAGTCAATCTTTGACCCTGCTGCGTGACAAGAGATCCTTCCCATTTATTACCACCTTCAAATCTTTGACTTAGCTTTTTTACCGTAAATCTTACTGCTTTGACTAATTGCAAAGTTAGGCGATCGCACATTGGCAAAGACTGCATATATGCCACCGTAACATATCGCAAATCGTTGTGCAAAATATATTCTTGACTCTGGCAATATTTCAGCAAATATGCTGGCGGCACTTTCCCTACTTGCCGCCATTTTCCCGGTAAAACAGAAAGATTTTCACACTCAAAGCCAAAGTCCGGCCCCGTCTTTGCCAGAGGAATTTCTAGAACATCTAACAACGCGGGTTCAAGTCTATTTATCTGCCGCATTTCTTTAGGAATTTGGCCATCTGGTAAGTCGGAAACCGGACGCACCCACTTACCTTGAAGTTCATTAATTCCGGCGATGCACCTGTCGCCGCGTTTCCAGGAATTAGCGAGACAAATTATCCGAGTCATTCGATTTTAGATTTTAGATTTTAGATTTTAGATTTTAGATTCATCCCACAATTATCTAATATTTTCACTAAATCAAAGATGATTAATTGTGACATTTTTCCACTTCTCGCTGAGATATTCAGCAACTAAGCGGCGGTGACAATTATGAGGTTTGGGTTCGCTACAAAGCAGACACCCGCAGTCTAAAATATCTGATGAAACCTTGTGTTCAATTTGTCTATCGCCCATCAACTCCAAAAACTTCTGTTCATAAACATCCCAATCTCCCTTTTTCTTTTTATAATCATCCAAAATATCTTGAGTTGGCGCTAAATCCAGAATGTGAACGTACTCAATATTGCCAATGGTTCGCAAAAAATACTCTAAATCTTTCCGCTTAGCAAAACCCGCCAACTGCGATACATTATTCAGCCGCGTATCTATCACCCTGCGGACTCCCGCTTTCATCAAAGTATCAAAAAACTGCTCGGCGCTTTTTTGAGTAAAACCAATTGTAAATAAATTAATGGCTTTCTTTTGTGACATAAGCGATTTCCAATCCGTGACGATAATAAGCTGTTTCTAAATCTACTATTTCCTGTTTAACTTGAGGCTCTAATTCAAACAAGCTTAGCTGAATTGGCTCATTATTTTTTTTGCCTTTGTTAAACTTGCTCAAAAGTCTTTCTTCTAAATGCTGGTGCGATTCTAAATTGCCATCGGAAAGAATGTGATGAATTTGTAAATTAAATTCTCTGAGTTTCTGGCAAACTAAAATAGTCCTATGACAAGTAATCGGGTCTTTTTCCGCACACATTAAACAGATTTTATAATTGGCGGCGCCTTGGATCAACCGCTGAATTCCTTCGGAAAATAGAGGAGTTGCTGCTATGCGATCGTATAAAGCTTTACCGCTAGTATCGTAACAGCTTAAATCCTCTGGTCTCGCGCCCAACTCTTTGCCTAAAAAAACATATTGAATGCCGACACTTGACAGAGAAGCTTTAATTTCAGATTTATTAAAATGAGGTAAATAGCGGCTAAAAGGATGCGATCGCACGTCCGCAACCGCCGTAATTCCGTGTTGTTGCAGCAGCAAAACAAACGCTTCAATACTCAGATTGGAGTGTCCGATCGTAAATAATTCCATTGCTTCGATCTTACTATTCAGTCTTTGCCTTGCGGAGGATAATTTGTGTATCCCGATGGTTTCAACCTGTAGACTTCAACCTGTGGGTTTTTTCAGCAACTTTTGAATCAAAAGTTGCACAGCCAGCAGCATCAAACCCAAAGATGCAAAAGCAAAAACACCCGCGCCCAAAGCCACAATCCCCATAACTAAAGTTCGCACAGCCGCGCCAATGTTAATCGCAGTCACATTGTCAGAATGAATGGGGGAATTTGCAAAAGTTTGGACTATAGACAAAGTTAGCGCGTACAAAGCCGCCGCAAAGCCACCCGCGATCAGCGAACCCATCACGCACCGCAAAATCGTCGGCGGCGTGGAAGATGCAGAGGTTGCATCTCCAGGCGAACTCAGAGGTTTAGAAGTAGAATTTGGATTAGTTAAATCAGTCATGGCGATTTTAGATTTTAGATTTTAGATTTTAGATTTCTGGTTAATTCACCAAAACTAAAATCCCTGTTGCATGACATATTATCAGTTCTTCGATCTCAATAGACTCTGCGAAAAGTTAGATTAATCTTGACCCTCGCCTGTTAGACAGGTTTAACGGGCGATCGCGATCGCACCCTCTTCGAGTTACACCCTCGAAATCGGCGGTTTCGTCTCGTTTCCCTCCGAAAAAATCTGAATTCCAGTATTGCTAAACTGTGCTACCCAAAAATCCAAATCTGGAGAAGCGATCGCACTTTTAACCCGTTCCATAACTTGCTGAGCCTGCTCTGAAGACTCGGCCAGCGCAAACACCGTTGGCCCGGAACCCGACATCATCGTTCCCAAAGCCCCCGCCGACTCAAAAGCCTGCCGCAACTGCAACACCTGCGGGTACACAGGCAAAGCAACTTTTTCTAAATCGTTGTGCAGCAATTGACCAATTTTCGATCGATCTTTTTGGGCGATCGCCCCCACCATCGGGCCCGAATGCAGCCGTTGCCGGCGGCACACCAAATCTTCCGCTGCACAATAGGAACTACTGAACTGCTGGCGATAAGTTTGATACGACCATGCCGTAGAAATACTGAGGTTGCGGTACTTGGCCAACACCACAGAAAAGCCCCCCAAATCAGGCAGCGGCGACAGTTTATCTCCGCGACCAGTTGCCAAAGCCGTACCTCCAGCAATGCAAAAAGGCACATCCGAACCCAAAGTTCCCCCCAACTCTTGCAACTCCGACTGAGTAAGTCCCAATTGCCACAGCAAATCCATCCCGACTAAAACCGCAGCCGCATTTGCAGAACCGCCTGCGAGTCCCGCCGCCACCGGAATCTGCTTGTGAATAGCAATCTCGACTCCGCCGTATTTCGCCAAAGCATCGGGGAATTGCTTCGCCAACAAATCCGCCGCCCGGTAGGCCAGGTTATTCTTATCAGGAGGGACTTGCGGGTGATCGCAGCGCACGCGAATCGTGTCCGTACCGATCGCGCGCAAGTCAATTCGATCGGCTAAATCTATACTTTGAAGTACCATCGCCAGTTCGTGGAATCCGTCGGGGCGATCGCCTATGATTTCCAGATACAGATTGATTTTTGCTGAAGCTAGCAGAGAATATGAACGCATAGGTGATTAAGCCGCAGGTGAAAGAAACCCCTGGTTGCAATTAATTGGCACCAGTCCGAGTCCATTTTCTCACAACTCAAAGGAAATATTATGCAGGAAATGTGGAAAACTTTTTTTAGTTCCGGGCCATTTATTCCTCACGGCCACTGCTATCTCTGGCATACCCCGTTAGTCTGGCTTCACCTTGCCTCAGATTCTATAATTGCACTCGCGTATTTTTCCATCCCGATTACATTGGTTTATTTTATTTCCAAACGCGAAGATTTGCCATTTAATTGGATCTTTGCCCTGTTTGGAACCTTTATCGTCGCCTGTGGCATCAATCACATATTTGAACTTTGGACACTTTGGCATCCTACCTATTGGCTTTCAGGAACAATGAAAGCAATTACAGCCCTTATTTCCTTTGCTACAGCCATACTTTTGGTAGACTTAATGCCTCAAGCCCTAGCACTTCCCAGTCCCGCACAGTTAGAATCCGCCAACCGACTCCTAGAAGCTGAAATTGTCGATCGCCAATTAGCAGAAGCTGCACTAAAAAAAGCCAAAGAAGAATTAGAAATTGGAGTTGAGGAACGCACCGCAGAGTTAAAGTCTCAAACTCAACAGTTAGAATTGGCAAACCGACTCCTAGCATCGGAAATTGTCGAGCGCCAATTAGCCGAAGCAGGACTAAAAAAAGCTAAAGAAGAATTAGAAATTAGAGTTGAAGAACGCACCGCAGAGTTAAAGTCTCAAACTCAACAGCTCGAACAAGCCTTGTCTGAATTGAAGCAGGCTCAATCAAAGCTAATTCATAGCGAAAAAATGTCATCTTTGGGGCAATTAGTCGCTGGGGTTGCTCATGAAATCAACAATCCGATTAACTTTATTTACGCGAATGTTACTCACGCTCGCGAGTATGCCGATAGTTTGCTAGAATTGGTTAATATCTATCAAGAACAGTATCCGAATCCCCTACCCACACTGAAAGAAAAACTCCAGTCTGTAGATTTAGATTTTATTATCTATGATCTACCAAAAATATTAATTTCTATGAAAAACGGGGCCGAGCGCATTCTCGGTATTGTCAAGTCGCTGCGAGTTTTTTCGCGCCATGACGAAGCCGATATGAAATTAGCAGACGTTCATGAAGGAATTGACAGCACACTGATGATTTTGCAAAGCAGATTGAATGCTAAGCCCGGTTTGGCGAATATTCAAGTTATCAAAGAATATGGCAATTTACCCCGAATAGAGTGCTATCCGGGACAGCTAAATCAAGTGTTTATGAATATCCTGGCTAATGCTATTGATGCTTTAGAAGAAGACAGTCACATCGAGGGGATTGCAGCCAATGAAGCTAATCGTCCCCTCATCAAAATTTCTACTAAACTTTTAGACAGTGAAGTGGTAGAAATCCGAATTAGCAACAACGGGCCAGAAATAACAGAATCGGTGAGGAACCAGTTATTTAATCCATTTTTTACCACTAAACCAGTAGGTAAAGGCACGGGATTGGGTTTATCGATTGGCTATCAAATTATCACAATAAGACATAAAGGCGAATTGCAGTGTATTTCTGCACCGGGGAAAGGTGCAGAATTTATTATTAAAATTCCGATTAGCCTGCAATAAACATTTAAAAATCCACAACCAACCTAAATTCAACAATTTGTAGTCAGATCGGAGAGTCCTTATTTATAAAAAAACAGAAGAGCCAGATACAGACTTCTTTAAGAATTCCGGTATCTATAGCGGTTCTCAAGCGTGGTGAGGTATGCCCGATGCCCGATGCCCGATGCCCGATGCTTTATGTTACTGAGAAAGGCTATAACAGAATCGTTAACTTCAAACCTCGCACATAATATTATTACTCAAATTGACCCATTGCTCCACGCTTAAATCTTCAGCGCGAGATTGAGGATTTATCTGTAACTCTTCTAACAAGTGAACAAGTTTATCTAAATCCACAGCCCCTTTCAAATTATTTCGCAGCATCTTGCGCTTGCTACCAAATCCCAACTTAACTAAATTCTCCAAATAGCGCGGATTAACCGCCGCAGTTTCTATCTGTCTCGGAAGCAGCCGCACCACGGCAGAATCGACTTTTGGCGGCGGAAAAAAGTCTTTAGACGGCACATCGCAAATTAACTCGCATTCTGCTAAATACTGCACCCGCACTGACAGCGCCCCAAAAGCTGTCGAACCCGGTTTAGCGTAAAGCCTTTGGGCCACTTCTTTCTGCACTAACAGCACGATCGCATCGAAGGGTTTAGCCGCAGGAACAGATATCGTTCCCAGCAGTTTTTGCAGGATCGGGCCGGTAATATTATAAGGAATATTGGCAACAACTTTATTGGGATTTTGGAATTTGGGAAAGGCCGTTAGTTCAGCCTCTAAGTCCATTTCCAGGATATCGCCTTGCAGCAGTAAAAAATTGTCGGTTTTGCCGAGTTGTTTGGCTAGCTTGAGACACAAATCTCGATCAATCTCCACAGCAACAACAGACTCAGCCGCAGGCAGTACACGCCGAGTCAAAATCCCCGTGCCCGGCCCAATTTCTAGGACGCGATCGCGATCCAAAGCAGCCGCTTTCACAATCTTATCTAAGGCTTTCTCGCTTTTGAGCCAATGTTGAGCAAACTGTTTCCGGGGTCTGGTCGATCGCATTTTTTGAATCTTTGGAGAAATCTTAGCCTGTCATTCTATCACAGCTCAATATCTTTTCCCAACCTACGGTGATGTTTATTTTTGTTAACAGGGGTTGAATTAAGCAAAAAACTTGGGCACTATAATAAGGACAAACGATAAAAAATAAATTTATTTCTTCCCAATTACCAACAGCACAACACGTAAGTCACGGATACACGGATAGCAGTTTTTCCAAATAACCAATAACAAATAACCAATAACAAATAACCAACAACCAATTACCACTTCCCCAAAAATGAAATTCCAACGAGTATTTGGTACATTACCCAAAACCACAGCCAGCGCCCCCGGCAGAGTAAACCTGCTGGGCGAACACACAGACTACAACGATGGATTTGTACTTCCAACGGCGATTCCCCAGCGCACCACAGTACAAATCGGCTTCAGCAGTGACGATCGACACCATGTTTATTCAGCAGAATATGACGAACTCATAAATTTTTCAGACGACGATACCATACCGCAAAAATTCGTCAGTTATATCTGTGGCTGCCTGAGACTGGTAGAAAAAGAAGGATACAAAATACCGCCAATAAATCTCTACATTACCTCGACTGTGCCGATCGGAGCCGGTTTGTCCAGCAGCGCCGCTTTAGAAATAGCCACCCTCAGAGGAGTGCGCGCCCTGCTGAACCTCCCCCTAGACGACGTGCGCCTAGCTCAAATCGGACAGCAAGTCGAAATCCGGTATGCCGGCTTGAACTGTGGCATCATGGATCAAATGGCATCGAGTTTAGCAGACACCAACACCATGCTATTGATCGACACCCGCAGCCTCGAATGCCGCCCGATACCTTTTCCCACAAACACAGAAATTTTAATAATTGACAGTGGCGAAAGCCACCAACTAGCAGCCGGAAGCGGCTACAACCAGCGGCGCGCCGAGTGTGAGGAATCCGCGCGGATATTGGGAGTTAAGGCTCTCAGGGATATCGCCGACCCCCAAGCTGTCGAAGTATTGCCGGAACCCCTCAGAAGACGAGCGCGCCACGTGGTTACGGAAAACAACCGCGTACTCGAAGCGGTAAAATCTTTGCCAGCAAAACGTTTTGGCGAGTTAATGAATGCTTCCCATGCCAGTCAGCGCGACGACTACGAAGTTTCGGTGCCGGCAGTAGACACGCTGGCGGCAATCTTGCAGTCAATCCCTGGAGTCTTCGGCGCAAGGCTGACGGGCGGAGGTTTTGGCGGTGCTTGCGTAGCGCTGGTGGAGAGTGGAAAAGCGGGTGCGATCGCATCCGAGGCGATCGATCGCTACCAGCGCGCGGGTTATAGCGGCCGCGTTTTGGTTCCCGAAGTTAAAGTTAATTCTTAACTCCAGAACTATCTCCCGGTAGGGAAGGCCACCGCACAGTCACGATTACCGAATCCTCCTCGGCAGACCAATAATGAGGCACTCCCGGTAGCCAGAGAGCATAATCTCCTTCGCGAGACAGCAAGATTTCTTGCTCTGGAAATTGCAGGCGAAACCGCCCTTTTACCAGGATAGAAAGCGTCGTGGCTTCCGCATTTACCGCCCACTGAGTCCTACAATCTCCGGCGGGGTGAGTGCCCCATTTTACCTCTAAAACAGAAGTCGATCGCGGGTCATCGCCCGCCGTCATAAAGTGACCCGCAAACCAACCGCCCCGACTTGCACCTTCAGCGCCCGCATTTCCGAAAACCACTTGAGATGACATCAGCTAATCAGGTAAACAACAAATAGCTTGAGAGCACAAACTCTACGTTTTGTACTCAAGGACATCCCGCTCGATCGCTCGTGTCGTAGGGACACTCCAAGAGTCCAGAGGTGTCAACTTAACGTACAACCGATAGTCCGACAGTCCGACAGGGGTTGAAACCCCTGCCTCAAAGCTAAAGTCGTCTGAAGACGACTAATGAGTTTTTCAGTCCTCTTTGAGAGGACTTTAGCTATGAGACAGGGAATTCATTCCCTGGCGGACTAACGGGTGGGCGGGAGGACTGGTGGACAAAAAGCTTAAGTTGAACACCTATGGGCTTGGCCTAAGTCCCTACACTCGCCCTGTCCCTACAAGGGCTTACCACCAAAAGTGCTATACTTACTTCCGGCCCGAAGTTTGACCTTCCGTAGTCGCTATTTCCCCAGCTTCCATCAACTGCTTAAAGCGACGCAAATCATTGGCAATTTGCTGTTCTGGAGCTTCGCCAAATAGTTTAGCAGCGCCAGCACCAATTGCACCGCCCGGAGGGTTGTATTCGATGACAACTTTTACCTCAGTACCGCGTCCCGCTGGTGCCGGTTGAAAGCGCACAAAGCCAGAATTGTCAACATCAGCTCCTTCCACAGACGCCCAAGCAATTAAGCGATTTTCTTCTTCGCGGACAATCTGTGCATCCCATTCCACACTATTCCCCATCGGCGCGCTGGCAATCCAGTGAGAACGTGTTTGATCGATGACCGTAACGTGTTTGAGATGCTTCATAAACCGAGGCAAATTTTCAAAATTGCGCCATAAACGGTACAATTCATCCGCCGGTTTGTCGATCGTCACCGTCTTTTCAACTTTAATGCTTTGATTCGGATCGGCAGCCGACTGCAAACCCTCCACAACCCCCAGCCCGCGAGCCGCTAAACCGCCCCCCGCCACCGCCAGCAAAGCACCTCGCAAAGAACGCTGGGACAAACCAAAAAGTACCAGCGCCCCCCCACCAATTAAAGATGCCCAGCGTTCGGTATCGCCGCTGCTACTTTGGTTTTGTTTGTCGGAATTTGTCATTGAAGTAGATTCCATTGGTTTAAACCTGGTAAGTTAATAGCGGAGAATAGCAGCTAAAGGCGCCTCGTCCGGCACTTGTTCCGGCGGCACCGCGTAAACAGTTCCGCCGTTGAGAATAGTTTGAATTGCTGCGGCATTCAACAAATCTTCGTCGCCCAGTTCTGCTTCTGGGTGGACTTGCACCGCGTTCGTATCGGGATTAAAAGTACCCCACTGCTGAACGCCAAGAGCAACAAATAGTCGATCGACCCGTCCAAAATAAGCAGCCGAAACAGCTTCTTTCAAATCAGCAGAAATTTTATCGCTTCCTGTCAGATCGTGGTATTGTGCGAGCGCCTCTGACTGAGCCTGCAAAAACAAAGGTTCCACCAGCGGCAAAGCTTCGGCCCGCAACTCTTCCGGCTTGAGAAGTTTCTGATTGCCTGTAATTCCTTCTTCAAATAAATGCGGGTAGGTATTAGCTTCTCGGTAAAGCGGGAGCAAATACTCAACTCCAGCTAACACTAAAGGAGCTTTTTTATTGTGCAAATATTTGTGCAGCGCCCCATCAATTATGTGGAAATACTGCAAAATTTCCTGCTGGGGCTCATCTCGATCCGGACTTCCTTGACCGTGAAAACTTCCCGGCTGCTGAAAAGAATTATTAGTGCCTCCTTTTGAAGTAGCAATCCGAAACTGACCATCTTTAGCAGTCGGGTCATATTGCAGAGCCTCCTCAAGGCTTTTCGGCAAGTTTTCAACTTCAACTTCCCGAGCACTGTAAGCCGTACACTCAATCAGCCTCACTTCCTTTTTACTGAGGGCTAAAACATAAAATAAATTATCTCCTGTCAGCAGAGGCATCAGCGGTTTGACGTGAAAATTGTCGCTTACAACCACTAATTCGTCAAAATTCACCGGACAGGTATAGTAGCGGAAAAATCCCGAACCGACAAAAATCGCCAGCAGGTTGCTTTGATTTTCCCAAAAGTTTTCCTGGTCAATTTCTGCTCGGACTGGCTCTAGCAATTGGGCAGCTTCTTTTTTGTCAAATCCGTACTCTACTATTTTGT
This sequence comes from Microcoleus sp. S13_C3, assembly GCF_036700905.1. Taxonomy (NCBI): domain Bacteria; kingdom Bacillati; phylum Cyanobacteriota; class Cyanophyceae; order Oscillatoriales; family Microcoleaceae; genus Microcoleus; species Microcoleus sp. S13_C3. Next base: position 10,906 of record NZ_JAUBPT010000196.1, read on the forward strand.
CTTCAGCCTCTCTGATTAAATTTTTGAACCGAATCGGATTTTGTTGAATTTCTGTTCCTTGAGCGACTGGCATATAAATTGATACGCACAATCCAGGAGATTTTTGTACCAGTGCTTTGAATTCCTCTACAGATATTAAGTTCACTGCTGAAACTCCTTTTCTAAGGGGTTTTGTAATAAAAACAACCGATTCTTTAAAATGTATCTCTCCTGACATGGCCCCTGCGTCTGCCTAAAGTAATGATCGGCTGCTGTAGAGCATTTCATCCCCGGACTAAAACCCGGTTTGCAGCCGCTGTTCCAATCGAACTGCTTATTACCTAAGATAGACGGCGCTAACTCGGCGGCTACTTTACCATAATTTACTTTAGTCGGCTTCCACTACTCGTTATATATGATGAAAACAAAACTGTTTCTGGGGTTGCTGTGGGCAACATTTATTGCCTACACCTTGCTGCTAGCTCCTCTCGATCAGCCCGGAACGCTAACAGTTATGGAAAAAATGCTCAAGTTGCAGCTAGAAGGAATCAACCCCTACCTTGTTACCATATTCGCTCTCATGGGAGTGTGGCCGATGGTCTACGCTTGCTTCCTATTCATTGATGAGAGAACCCAAAATATATCCGCTGGGCCTGCTTTCATCGCTTCCAACGGCGCCGGTATCATCGGCTTAATTCCCTACTTACTCCTCCGCCAGCCCCAGCAAGAATTTTCCGGCCGCAAAGATATGTTGATAAAAATATCAGACTCTCGCTGGACAGGCATTGTACTTTTACTAACTACTATCTGGCTGTTAGCTTGGGCTTGGTTAAATGGAGATTGGGGAGATTTTGTCAAGCAGTGGCAGTCAATTCCTTTTGTGCATTTAATAACTTGGGATTGTTGCTTGATGGCTGTAATATTTCCCTCACTTTTGGGGGACGACATGGCACGCCGTGGACTCTCGGACGATCGCATTTTTTGGGCAGTCTCTCTAGTTCCGCTGTTAGGGCCGCTAGTTTATCTTTGTCTGCGCCCCCCTCTGCCAGAATCTGCAACAGAAATCGCCACTTTCCCACTAACAGCCAGAAGTTGAAACATTGAAAAATTTGGTAGTGTTCAAGATTTAATGATATAGGAGTAAAGTTTATTTCCTTCTCGTCTGCTCATGCCTGCCTCTCCAATGAAAGCGTTAAGGGCCTTGGTGTAGTCTGTGCGTAGCGTGGAGAAGGATTTTAATTGTCCTGAAAATCTCGATCGCCACTTATGAGGTAACTCTATGGAGCCAAATGATACATCGGCCCGCTACGACCGAATTGCCCAATGGTGGCAAACTGAGCATCAAGATTCAACTTACGGGATTGCCCAATTAGAACGGGCGATCAAATTTACTTCTAAGCAGCACGCAGCACTTGATGTCGGGTGTGGAAGTAGCGGACGTTTTATTAACAGCTTATCCAAGCATGGATTTCAGCCTGAAGGACTTGATATTTCTAGCGAAATGATCAATTTAGCCCAGCAGCTACATCCAGAAATCACGTTTTACCGGGAAGACATTTGTGATTGGCTGCCGCCGAAACTGTATAGTCTGATTGCAGCGTGGGATAGCACGTTTCATCTGCCAATCAACCAGCAAGCGCCTGTGATACAAAAGCTATGCGATGCGCTTGAACCCAATGGAGTGATCCTGTTCACTTGTGGCGGCGGACATACAAGCAGCGAGGTTTCGGGGGCATTTCAAGGTCAAGATTTTGATTACAGCACTTTGGGTGTAGATACTTTTCTGCAAATTCTGGTTGAGCATCATTGCACCTGTCGCCATCTCGAATATGACCAGTATCCTGAAAATCATGTTTATATGATTGCCCAAAAGACTTAATTTATCATTGGCACCATTAAAGTGTGAGATGTAGCAACTGGTGGCTGTATTAGGACGTTGATAGGCGATCGGAGACGCTTGAATTCGTTCTGGCAAGCGTCTTAAAATGACTTCGGCATCAGCAGGAGAAAGTTGTTCTTGAAGTTTGGTAACGGTGGTGTTCAGCGGCAGCAGATAACCTTTGTATCAACACCAATATCTCTAACTTGTCCGCTGCAATACGGTTGTTAGACCGCGCCATCTACAGCAGATTGTGAAGGCACAGAGCAATTAAACTTCACCGCTTAAAGCCGTTGAACTTTTGGATTTTAGCAATGAAATCGGGATCATCACGAGATAAATTTAAAACACGATAATCACCTAGCTCCTCGTCAAATTTGAATGTTCCAGAAGAAGGATAGTCGTTGCCAACTTGCTCAAAAAAATCAATAATTTGATGCATTTCGATAAAGTACAACGCTTTATGACGTTCTCTATCCGAACTAATGAAAATTCCATCTAGGAAATTCTTTTCATCAAAAGAAGTGACCAAAATATAGCTATGCACGAATTGATGACAGAAGAAAATTAAGCCTTTAGTGACTGGTTGTCCAGAATCAAGATCATATAACTTATCTATGTCGCCCCAATTCATCTTTGTAACTGGATTACCTTTCCATTCATGGAACTTCACAGTGATACATTTATTTACAACTGAGTCTGATAATTTCTTGGCTTCGATCAGTTTCCGAATTGAATAGACTCCAAGCATTATGGTTTGCTCAAGACGTGCGAAAGAGCTTTCATTCCATCGCTTTTGCGTCATTCTGGCACGGAGAGCTTTCAGGGTAAACGCATCTAAATTAATTTGACAAATACCTAAATTTGTGCACTACTAAATAACTAAAAAAACCTTCTAA
>NZ_JAUBPT010000197.1:0-13319 GCF_036700905.1 Microcoleus sp. S13_C3
GTCAACAGTCAACAGTCAACAGTCAACAGTCAACAGTCAACAGTCAACAGTCAACAGTCAACAGTCAACAGTTAACAGTTAACTGTCAACAGAGGACTTGCATTCCTGACTAGAAACCTGACATCGTATTAGTTCGGGGGCCGGGGGAGGCGAAAACTCAGGGGACTGAGGATTTGATTGAGAGTTCGCAGTTGTTCGGCAGTACCCAAACAAATCAGCGTATCTCCTCCTTCGATCGCAGTTTCTCCTGTAGGCCCGACAATCAAAGTCCCGCCAGCGCGCCGCACTGCTAAAACCAAGGCCCCCGATTGCGATCGCAACTTGGCATTTCTCAAAGTTTCTCCAACGTAGACACAAGTATTGGGATCGACCAAAAATTCTTCCATGTAAAAAGAACTCTCGGTACCCGTCAAAACACCATCTAAAAAATCCATAACTTGAGGCCGCAAAGCCGCCGCAGCCATGCGTTTTCCCCCGGTAATGTAGGGGGATACGACGGCATCGGCGCCGCCCCGTTGCAACTTCTTTACCGCTTCTTCTGTGGTGGCGCGGGCGATCGCCCGTACCTTCGGATTCAGAGTTTTCGCTGACAGGACAGTGTATAAATTCTCGGCATCCGAAGGCAAAGCTGCTACTATGCAAATTGCGCGATCGATCCCCACACTCACCAAAATTTCGTCTAGAGTTGCGTCTCCTTGGACAGCCGTGTACCCCAGTGCCAAAGCTGCCTCAACCGACTGCACCGCCGAATCTATCACCACAAAAGAGATATATTCGGCCTGAAATTCCAAGGCAATTTGGCGGCCAGTGCGCCCAAAACCGCAGAGAATGTAATGCCCGATCAAAGAATCTACCAATCGTCGCTGCTGCCTAATTCTTGCTCCTTCTTGAAAATATCCTTGAATCAGCGCTTCTGTAAAGCGGTTGACGATGAAACCTATCACAATCACGCCCATCAAAATCAGGCATATGGTAAACATTCGCCCGCGTTGACCTAGGGGGTGAAGTTCACCGTAGCCGACAGTTGCTAGGGTAAAGACTGTCATGTAAGCGGCATCTAGCAAAGGCCATTTTTCCACCTGCCAATACCAGAGAGTACCCGTGCATACAATGCCCCCAAGGGCTAGGACTCCGCCCCTTAAGTCTTTTTGCAGGCGCTGGTACTTTTTCTCTAAAGTTGAATACACCGATCGGGCTTACCTATTACCTATTAGCTGCTACCAAATTAAACCATATCAGCCCTAGACGCAGGGGCGGTCAATCGATTTTAGATTGTAGATTTTAGATTTTAGAGGCGACCCCACGGATAAATGCTCTTTCTTGAGGATTGTAGATTTTAGATTTTGGATTGATTCCACGGATAAATCACGTGGCGGGTACCACCTTTGAAATTCTTAATCAAAAAGCCAGTTTCTGCCTAGATACTTTGCTGCAAAACTCAACATTTTGACCGAAAGCATCCAGGATACAAGCCACCGAATTTATCCGTGGGGTCAATGCTTCAATTCTTTAATCTCAATTCTTTAATCTCAATTCTAAAATCTAAAATCTAAAATCTAAAATCGATTGACCCGGTTTTTTTTGCGTGAGTCCCAACTCAGTTCCAATCCCGTCGCAGAGGTGGCGATTGTTTTTATTTGCGATCGGATTTGTCTGAAAATAATGGCGGGCTCCATCGCAACCCTGCAGCAACAAATCGTCAAGATTAAAATTCCACAGCATCACCGTACCGTCAGCACTAGCACTAGCGATCGCTTGGCCGTCTGGACTAAAACTCGCACTCCAAACAGCATCCTTGTTACCTTTTAAAGTTTTGAGCAATGTACCGTCAATGTTCCACAGCCTCACCATTTTGTCTGTGCTTGCAGATAGCAACATTTGACTGTCGGGACTAAAGCTGATATTTGTCAATCCACTTGTATGCTTTAAAATACTTAGCGGTGTGCCGTCTTTGCTCCAAATTCTCGCAGTTCCCCCAGCACTTGCAGTCGCCAGCATTGCTCCGTCTGGACTGAAAGTTACACTCATAATTTTATCACTTTCAATCTGTAAAGTTCGGAGCAATTTGATATCGGTGCTTGCTTCAATTGACTGCTGTTTTTGCAACTTTTCCACAATCTTTCTCAAACTCCAAAGTTTAACAGTGCCATCAGTAGCAGCCGCAGCAATTATCTGACCGTCTGGGCTAAAACTCGTGCTGGTTATCCAACCTCGCTCCACTTTTAAACTTAACAAGTTTTCACCGTTTATTTTCCAGAGTTTAACTGTTCCATCGGCACTTGCTGAAGCAATGATTTTACCATCTGGACTAAAAGAAACGCTTGTTATTTGACCGCTGTGTCCTTTTAGATCATGGATTAACTTGCCATCTTTTTGCCAAATTTTGAGAGTTTTGTCGTCGCTTGCAGAGACAATTATCTGACCGCTAGGACTGAAAATTGCCCTGATAATTTTATCAGTATGCCCGGTCAATGTTGCTTGCAAAGTTCCATTATTTTGCCAAAGTTTGATATAATTATCATCGGTAGCAGTCACAATTGTTTGACTGTCGGGACTGAAACTCGCGAAAGCAAGGGTACTGGCTTGACTCTGCAAGCGGTGGCGTTCCCGAAAGCTGTAAACTGCCTGTTCGAGGGCGATCGCCACTCGCATCTGAATATCTGAACTCACTCCGAGCGATCGTTTCATTTCTGTAACAGCTCTGATGCTTTCTAGCAAAGCTTCTTCTTTTTTATCGGCGGCAAATAGTGTTTCTGATAGCAAACTGAGAGTGAGGATTTTGTTGTTTCTTTCTTCGATTGACGGTTTAACCCAAAAAGCTACTATCAGGATTGATATTAATATGACTGCGGCTCCTGTAACTGTTTGCACTCTCAGTTGTTGCTCGCGCCAAAGTTTAACTGCAATCGCTTTTTTCTGCTTTTGTGCTTCGCTTAGTTCCTCTAGTAACTTTTTTTCGCGGCGCAGTTGTTCCATTTCAGCTTGAGTTTGTTTTTCGCGATCGCGCAATTTGGCAAATTCCGCTTCTTGACTCGCACCTAAAAATTGATAATCTTGGGTGTTCAAGCTTTTATTTGCCGCCCACTGTCGGGCATCTTCCAGTGCTTGACCGCGCAACAAGCGAGATTCGTCTTGACAATTTGTAGCTATCCATGCTGTTAGGGATTCAGCATAGGGGCGCAAGTCGCCGAGCGCTTTTTCTACCCAGTTATGGTTGAATATAGCTGCGTAAATGCGGTTGGATACGGTTAATTTTCCGGCTCGTTTTACTACTAATCCGCTCAGCCGCAATTCTGTTTGTTCGGGAGTATCATCGGCCCAGATTCCCCCTACCAGGGCGGGCACGGGGGCACCGCCCCTACAATCGGGGGGTTCTGAAAGTGGCAATATTTTTTGATATAGTCCTAATAACCTACTGGCGCGGTGCGGACTTCTGAGAAGGCGATCGCGAATTGTTTTGATGTGTACCGGTTCATCGGATGATTCCCAATTATCAATAATATGAGATTGCACTATCTCGCTAATTAATAATTGATTTGGAGTAAAATTTTCAGTTTTGCTTTCATCCGTTGAATCTGATAGAATAGAAGCGGACGCTAAGCTTTTTACATGGTGCAGAATCAGCTTGCAAAGCTTTTGAGTGAGAAATGGCTGTCCTCCAGTCCAGTCCAAAATCTCTTTTAAAACCTCTTGAGGATTTTCTACTTTTCCCTCAAATCCATTTGCTAAAGGCAGAGCTTCCTGTAATTTAAAACCGTGCAATTCAATAGGTAAACCGATATTAAAAGGCGTGCGAGTTGCATCGCTAATTAAATCCGATGGCGTAGCTACTCCCAGCAAAGCAAATGTAATGCGCTGGTATTCTGAATTGTGAGCGCGTTTATTGTAGCAACATCTAATTAATGCAAAGAAATCATCTAGCGGTTCTTGGAAACTCAGAACGCTATCAATTTCATCAATAAAAATGACCAGGTTTTGAGAAATTTTGACCAGCAGCAATTCTTCAATTAACTCTCCTAAGCGCTGCACCGGCGACATCAACTCTCTCTCCCGCCACCAAGCCATAAACTCGACTGGGTTAAACAGGTTGAAGCTGCACAATAGCTTGTAAGCGACGCCGCCGTACCACTTATCTAGAGAGACTTGCTGGTTGCCAATGTCCGAAAGGTCGATCGTAGCACAGGCAATGCCATCAGCGGAGAGCTTTTGTACAGTTCGCACCAGCAAACTGGATTTGCCCATTTGCCGGGAATTGAGTACGTAACAAAACTCTCCGGCTTTGAGGGCTTGATAAAGTTCTGAGTCAGCTTGTCGCACTACATAAGTAGGTGCATTTTGCGGGAGACTGCCGCCGATTTGATATTGGTAATCGACTGTCATTATATTGTCTAGAGTTAGATTATTTGATTACTTCTTTTGTGCCTTTACCGCAAGCAATCTTACCATTTTCATAGGTGGGTTCGGCTGGTTTAATTGTACCGGGAAAATCCGATCCACACAATATGGACGTTGTAGTTATTTCCTCTTTAGCAGCATTTGGCTCAAGATTTTTAGCACGAACCAGAAAAACACCACCGACATAACTTTTTAAGTTTTTTTCCTTGGCTACGGCATAATTAAATGCTGCTTTTTTAGTGGCGCGAACTGAATACTTGTAATTTGTTGTCTCGGTTTTAATCCCAATCCCCAAAGCATTAACAGAAGTAGCAAAAGCACTTTTTTCTGCAAAGTATGCTTGCTGAGCTTTGTTCATTGAGCCAACATAGCTTTTTGCTTCTGAAATCATGGGTTTATGGCTAGCATTCAGAAATGATGGCAGAGCGATCGCGCCCATTACTCCAATGCCCATTAAAAGCAATAAGCATCCGCAACCGTTATAAGCTGAGTTGCTAATACTTGATTCTTGAGCTTTAGTCATGGTGTTGTCTCCTTAAATGGTATATACAATGCGAATTAAAGTCGGCGAGGCAGAGCCTCTGGATCTGCGTTACCAGGCTCTGCCTGGTAACGAGGAAAAGGGGGAAATACTAATCTTTAAGCTCGCAGCTTTTGTACTTCTTTCCGGTCAATGGATGTGGGCTGAATCACTTTACTGCCGATCGCAAAATCGCGCAATTCCACTCTCGTAAACTTCACCCCCCAAGGATCTGTCGTTGTATCCAACTCTTCCACTAAAGCATTATTAATCTCATGTCGAGCCGTGTAGAGTTCCTCAACAGATAATTTAGCAAGGTGAGTCCGAATTGAAAGAATCAGCATATTTAACATCGCTTCCTTGAGATTCTGCACCTTGTAGGACGCTTTTTCTAAGTCAATTATGCGCCAGTACACAATAAAATCAACGGTGACGGCAACCCGATCGCGCGTCGTGCATTCTTGCGGTGACAGCCTTAAAATCTGCTCGCGCAGAGTTTGTTTATAGGCGACTTGCTCGACAAAGGGAATCAAAAAGGTTATACCCGGTTCTAGTTTTTTTCGATCGTACTTTCCGAAAATTTCAACTAAAGCCTCATCTCCTTGACGGACGATTTTTACGCTGCTGGCTAAGGATACTCCGGTGATGGCAAGCAATACCGTCAAAAAATAGTGATACATAGTGAATCTCCTGGTAAATAGTTGACAGTTGATGGTGATTTCTTAGTCCGCGAAGGCGGACTTTGTTTGTGTAGAAGCGATTTCAATCGCCGAGTCATAAAAGAGCTAAATCTGAGTTAGCTGTTGATGTGAATTAATCTGTCAGGTACAACAATCAGCGTGTTTCCTTCGCGGCGCAAAACATAAACTTTTTGTCTGGGTGCGATCGCCCCTTGGGAATCTTCATTGCGGGCTTTCCACGAAGCCCCTTCATAAATCACCATTCCGGTTTCTCCGGGGAAAATTTCGGAGATTGTTGTCGCTTCCGTGGCTTCGGGAATGACAAACTTTTTGCGAACAATAAAAATTGGTCTAATCCAGATACTCAGCGCGAGGGCTATCCCCATCCAGTAGAAGATTTGCCAGTCAAAATCTTCATACATTATGTTCGCCCAACTAAATTGAAATGCTACAGACCCTCTCCACAAAATAAATGATTCAATTACAGCCGAAGCTCCCATCATTAGCAGGTAAAATCTGTATTTTTGGGGCTGATTTTTGATGATTAATAGCTCGATCGCACTAAGCACAACTCCGATCAGCAACCACAACATCGGGGGGGTGAAGGCGAAACCTGGTTGATTAGTGGCTGAGGCCAGCGACCAAATTAGGATAGAATACACAATGCTTTTACCTCGTTTTGATGGGATTCAACCTTGTTATTTCTAATCTAATCAGGCGGCTATTTGAGTTGGTGACTGACTTATTTGAAAAATCATCGACTTTTCATCGACTTTTCATCGACTTTAGGGGCGGTTGCCATTTATGATGGTTTCAGTGTCTTGATTGTGATAAGCAATGCCACGATCGCTAAGGGTGCGCGAAGAGTGCATTCGTGCAGTTAAATCCTGTCTCCTGAGAAATGGCTTTCCCAGTCAGAAAATCCTGGCTGAGGATTTAGGGATGGCGCAATCTACTGTCAGCCATTTTCTGAATGGCAAACCTGTGGATTATGCCAATTTCATCGAAATTTGTCGCGGATTGGGTCAGGAATGGCGCGATATAGCTGATTTTGAGGCGAATTCAGATCCAGAGGAGGTAGTGCTGGTGAGGGCAAAAGTGGCGATCGTCTTCGAGGGCTTAGCCAACGCCAGATCGACCTCACACAAAACCCTCTCCCAGCAGTTACACCAAGCTTTGAGTGCGGGAGGCCACGAAGTCTTTTTTATTAACAACAGCAGCGACTCAGCCTCATATTTAAAGCATTGCGATTATTTGCTGTTGCTGATTTCGGAAGAATCGGCTGCTAGCGAAATGGTATTGGAACAAGTGCAGCTAGCCAAGGAATTGCACAATTTAACTGCTCATAAACCAGCCATTTTACCGATTTTAGTTGAATTAAATACACCGCTTTCCTTTGATTTACTCAGCTATTTAGCAGGAATTCAGCCCTGGCTGTGGGGCGGTGTTGGCGACTCATTTAAGTTATTATCACAAATTTTAACCATTATCAAAGAAGGTCGCACATCGTTAACTGCCGACCATGAATTGGCTGTAGAGTGGAAAGTAATTACTAGCACCAAACAGTCAATAATTAAACCCCTGCCAGCAGCGCCGCCAGAATTGCCGGGAGGACAAGTTGAACTCACTTCTTGTTTTTATATCGATCGCCCTCCGATCGAATCCCGCTGTTACGAGACGATCGCCCAACCGGGAGCGCTGATCCGCATAAAAGCACCCAGACAAATGGGCAAAACTTCTTTGATGGCGAGGATTTTGCATCATGCAGAACAGCAAGGTTCTCGCACGGTAGCGCTGAGTTTTCAGCTAGCCAATCGGAAAATATTCGCTAATTCCGATACATTTTTGCAGTGGTTTTGTGCTAGCATCGGTCAAGAGTTAGGAATGCTGGATCAGTTGCCCAAGTGTTGGGAATTAGCCGATTTGATTGGCAGTAATCAGTGCTGCAAGGCTTATTTTGAACAGTATTTGCTGTCTGAATCCTCAAAACCTCTGACGTTAGGGTTGGATGAGAGCGATCGCCTGTTTGAATCGCCGGAAATTGCCGACGACTTCTTTGGGTTATTGCGAGCTTTGCATGAAGAAGCAAAACGGCGCGATATTTGGAAAAAGTTTCGCTTGATTGTGGTGCATTCTACGGAAGTATATATTCCGCTGGATGTGAATAAATCGCCGTTTAATGTGGGTTTACCGATTGAATTGCCAGAGTTTAATTCCCAGCAAGTGCAAGACTTGGCAAAGCGGCACGGATTGAATTGGAGTGGGAATGAAGTTGGAGACTTGATGGGGTTAGTGGGCGGAAATCCTTATTTAGTGCGCCTAGGAATGTATCATATTTCGCGTCAAGATGTGACTTTAGATCGGTTAGTGAAAGAATCTGCAACTGAAGCGGGAATTTACAGCGATCATTTGCGGCGACATTTATGGAATTTAGAGAAATATTCGGAATTAATGGAGGCGATGAGAGAGATTGTGAGTGTTTCCCAGCCCGTTAGATTGAGGTCAGAATTGGGGTTTAAGTTAAATAGTATGGGGTTGGTGAAATTGGATGGAAATCATTGCATTCCGAGATGTCGGTTGTATCAGGAGTATTTTGGCGATCGGCTATAAGCCCAGAGAAACCGGGTTTCTGAGGAAAAATGTCAGGTTGATTGCCAAGTCTTGGCCAGAAACCCGGTTTCTAACCCTGGGATAACTCCAGAGAAACCGGGTTTCTGAGGAAAAATCTCAGGTTGATTGCCAAGTTTTGGCCAGAAACCCGGTTTCTGTCACAGGTTTGTGTTGCGTAAGTCCCAGAAAAGTCGATGAGAAGTCGATGAAAACTCACTCAAGTTCTCAAATAGCCACCTGATTTAATAAAAATAGAGTAGAAGCAAGGCGCAGTAGGCGAGGTTTGCAAGCCCCACCGCACTCAATGGACTGGATGAAAACGACGCTAAAAATAACTTGCTAGTTTTTCTTGGCATCGACTGTTAGATTAGGCGATGTTAGACAAGCTACCCGTACACTCGCTGTTTGACTCTAGAATCCCCATGTGTTTACGCCGGGGAGTATGTCAATCACTTGAAAACTACTCTGCTAACACATTTGGACAACTACCATGCAGCTTAAAAAAAATCCTCAACTCGATGCACTCAACAAACAAGCAGTATCGAGAACAACCATCCAGCTTAAGACAAACCCTCAACTCGATGCACTTAACAAACAAGCGGCATCTTCAGAAACAAACATTCCCCCTGCCAAAAAAAGTAAATCTTGTGTAGGAAGTTTACTGAGGATCACTTTTATTTATGTTCCTGTGGTCATGATACTTGCTGCGATCGTCCTCCCTTATTCTAGCGGTTGTGGTGGCAAGGCGAAGCTATCAGAAGCTAAACAATATGTTAGCGCAATGAACAAAGGTCAACAAGCAAAATACGCCGAAGATGGTGCATTTTCTAATTACATTAATGCCCTGGGTATCGGCATTAAAACTCAGACAACCAACTATAACTATTCAACCATATCTACCAAAAATGCTGCGTTTAGTTATGGTGTAGCCCGCAGCAATAATCTTCGTAGCTATGTCGGGGCTGTATTTTTAGTACCTGTTTCCAAAGCAGCTAACAAAGAGAAGACTACTGTATCCATTCTGTGTGCAGCAAATTCTCCTGGAAATACCCAACCGTCTAATCCTATCCTTCAGAATGGCGATCTTGTCTGCGGTGATGGCACTGTGCCAGTGACAAAGTAAATATCGACAAAAATTATGCCAGAAGTAGTCAAAGGCTTCATCATCTTAGCTTGCATCTTCATTCCCCTCGAAAGAATTTTATCGTTGCACAAGCAAAAGATATTCCGTCTCGGATGGGCAACCGATGCCACATATTTTTTTACAGGTCACTTTATTGGCAGATCGGGCGCTATTGTTGTGACTGTAATTTTGTCGCTGACAACTAATTTACTCAACCCGGAATTGCAAAGCAAAGTAGCCTCTCAACCTGCATGGTTGCAGTTGGCAGAAGCAGTTATCGTTTCCGATATGGCATATTATATCGCTCACAGACTACTGCATGAAGTACCCTGGCTTTGGCAATTCCATGCAGTCCATCACAGCATTGAACATATGGACTGGTTAGCAGCAGTGCGGGTGCATCCCTGCGAGCAACTGTTTACTCAGATTTGTAAAATTATGCCTCTTTACTGCTTGGGATTTACCAAGGAGAGTTTGGTGGTTTATGCTCTTTATTCGGCGGCGATCGCTTTCTTAATTCATTCTAATATTAAATTAAAATTTGGTATCTTAAAATGGTTTGTAGCCACCCCACAATTTCATCACTGGCATCACAGTAAAATTCCCGGAATAAACAACAAAAACTTTGCTGTTCAGTTGCCACTGTTAGATTTGCTATTTGGCACTATCTATATGCCAGCGAAAAAAATGCCTCATCAATATGGCATCTCTGATTCTATACCTGCTGGATATGTCGGACAAATGTTCTATCCATTTTCAAGGATGATTAAAAATGCTAGATAAAAATGCAAAACCAGGTATTAATCGCTATTCTCGCTTTTTGCTGGCAATTATGGGTTTGGGCTTGACGAGTGTTGCTTCTGTGGGTGCAGTTGCCCTATTTCATCACATGGATATCCTAACTTTTATCGCCAGTTTAAATACGAAACAAGTAACTGTTGCCGAATTGCAGCAGGGTAAGTTGAAACCAGTGATTTTGATCGATGTGCGATCGCCCGAAGAATACGCGGAAGATCGCATCGGTGAAAGTCCCCTTGTTCCCCTAATTGATATTGAGATGGGGTTCGGTGTCAAGCAGATTCAATCCATTGTAAAAGCTAGGGTTAAATCCGATAGACCTCAGCCGATAATTGTACTTTATTGTGCCAGAGGAGGGCGATCGGTTAAAGCCTACAAACAGTTGGAAAAAGTCGCTCGGTATTCCCAAGAATCGGGAGGAAATGAGACTAATAAGATTAAGGATATTAGCCTGAATGTTGTTGTCCTTTCAGGAGGTATCAAAGCGTGGCGGGAAGCAGTGCCGGCTGCAAAAGATGCTCAGATATTAGCTCCAATTACTTTGCACAGCTTGATAAAGTCTCCCTCAGTCACCCTGCTTTTGGAATGAATCGGGGCAGTTGTGACCAAATTGATTTCTGTCAAATCTCTATCAATAGAAAGGTGTATCGTGCTGACAGATTAGCTATCTTCAAGAAAAGTAGCCAGAATCCTCAGCAATCTGCAACGGTTGGCTGTTTGGGCAGGCAGCACAATAATCAAAGTCATAACATAAGTTGATTCCATGCAAAACACGGCAGATTTACTCCCCAAAATAGACTCGCCGAGTCTTCCCAAAAAGCAATCCGTACTCCCTAATTACGAAGCAGCCGATCGCCAATTTGTCAATTTGCTAGAAGTCGAGGATTTAGACAAGACGGTGGCGGCAAAACCGTTACTTGTCACCGATTTTGAAAGCGCGATCGCCTATGCAATTCAAGCAGCTTACCAACAGGAACCGGGCGATGAGGCCGCTCACCGCTTCTTGCAGCGCGTACTTTACCGCATCAACCGCCTCAACTTGTTTTGGTACGATGATTTACGCCGCTACAATAACGAACGATCGCACTATTTGCGTTCCGTGCGCGATCGCATTGAGGAACCTTGGCAGCAGTGGGAAATCGCACAAATCGACGTTGCAGCGTTGCAAAAATTGCCGGATGTCAAGCAAGCCCTGCGCGATCGCGCGGCCGCCGATGTCGATCCTCCTTTGAACGAGAGCGATCGCTATTTGCGGGAACAGATGACTGAAGAGGGATACAAACACCTACTGGCGATCGCCTCCTTCGACGGTTTAGTGGAAGCCAGCCGTGTTTCTCGCATCATCGGCGGTGCCGGCAACGAAATTCAGTGTACCCTTACGCGAGTGCTGATCGAAGAATACGGTGGCGGTCGCCTCCCCCGCAAGCATTCGACCTTTTTTGCTCAAATGCTGGCTGAATTCGATATGAGTACGGAACCGGAAGCGTACTTCGATTTAGTGCCTTGGCAAGTGCTCGCAAGTATTAATCACAACTTTCTGCTGACGGAACGCAAGCGCCATTTTCTGCGCTACAACGGCGGACTCACTTATTTTGAGGTGGCGGGGCCCGTCGCTTACCGCAATTATCTAGCCGCCGCCCAGCGTCTAGGCCTCTCGCAGGCTGCGATGGGTTATTGGGAACTGCACATCAAAGAAGATGAGCGTCACGGCCGCTGGATGTTGGATGAAGTGGCGATCCCGCTGGTTGACAGATACCCGCAGGAGGCTTGGGAACTGGTGTTGGGGTACGATCAGGAGAAGTCGATCGGCGATCGGGCTGGGGCTGCTGTAGTGCGATCGATCCAAGCCACAGAACGGAATTAACCGCTATATCCTAGGGTGGGTCAGAGACTGATGCACCCTAGATTTTGCAGCGTTCTCAATAATCCTTTTAGGAACAGGCTTTTCGGCCTGTTCCACAAGAAATACACTCTTTGTGGAACAGGCCGAAAAGCCTGTTGCTGACAATGGTAGAACAGGCAAGATGCCTGTTGCTGACAATGGTAGAACAGGCCGAAAAGCCTGTTGCTGACGTTCTCAATAAGCCTTTTAGGAACAGGCTTTTCGGCCTGTTCCACAAGAAATACACTCTTTGTGGAACAGGCCGAAAAGCCTGTTGCTGACAATGGTAGAACAGGCTTTTCGGCCTGTTCCACAAGAAATACAATCTTTGTGGAACAGGCCGAAAAGCCTGTTGCTGACAATGGTAGAACAGGCATCTTGCACCTACCAGCGCTGTATTTTAAAATGCTGTCATTAACTGAATTAGCTCGATCGACAAATCTCTTTGCGACTTTTGGTGCTTCTTAAACAAAACTCCAGCCAGCAGATAGATGTTTTCCGAATAAAAAGCCATTCCCTGTTCTCGCAGAGTGGCGATCGCGCTTTTCACCTTGGGTTCCGAGCTATAATAGCCAAAATTTAAAGGTGCAATTTCAAAATTCGCAACCGAGTAGCCTCGATCCAAGGCATAATCGATCAAACCCACAGGATTAGAATAGCTAGAAACCATCAGCAAAACTTCGTCGCTGCCCAAAGACAAAAGTTTCTTAGCAATTGTCGAACCATCACTCCCCCCGTGCAACAGCGGCTGGTAAATCTTATCATCCACCGCCGGCAAGTAAGGCGGATTTGAGATGACACAATCCGCCGACTCGTATAAGGGCGAATCAAAAAAAGAGCAATTGTTGACGGTGTATTGTTCGCTCAATTCATATTGCTTAATTTGAGACTGAGCAATTTTCCAAGCTACATTATTTAGCTCAAATCCCTGTATTTTTCCATCAAAATCACTTCTCAGCAAAGACTTAATAACTGGACTTCCCTCTCCTGAACCAAACTCTACGATAAGTCGAGAATTGTCACTAGCATTTAACACTAAACTTTCCAAGCAGTGCGCGTAAAAATCCGATTCTTCCGGGCAGTGGAATACCTGTTTCAGAGGATGGGATGAAGTGAGCATAAATTCTGTAACCAAGTTGACTATTTTAAAAGTATCGAATAAGTAATATTCCAGCCATCTGTCGCAAGAGCTATTTTATCAACTTCTGAAATCTATCTCTTCATGTGTTATCTGCTGTAGTTTAGACTAAAAAATGAGCGCAGCTAAAAGTAGCCACCTTTGAATCTCAGGCAAGCTGTTGCTCAAAAACT
>NZ_JAUBPT010000198.1:0-3526 GCF_036700905.1 Microcoleus sp. S13_C3
ATGTTGAAGTAATTCTGCATCGGCAAGTTGATTCTGCGAATCAAGAATCCCCTCGGCTTTAGCCAGGGGAGTGTCAACCAACAATACTGTCTGTGTCTGGATTCTCGGCCCGACCGGAGGCTGCGGTGCCCTAAGCTAGCGGTCAAGCTGAACCCAGCCTCATCTGACACCGGGGGTAGCAGCGAGAGCCCGGGCCTGCGGGCAAAAGGCTAAATTTTCGTCGTGCATTTCTTGGCGGACGAATTGAATCAATCAAAATTCCCCTATTTTCGGAAATTAAAAAATTTCGATTTTTTGCCATCATACCAACTCCGATCGCCCTTGGACCTCAACAGTGATTCAGAAATATTCCCTGTTAACCTGTGGTGCTTTTCTCAACAATATTCAATAGCTCTATTTTTGGTAAGGATTTCTCTGAATTCGGCGCATTTGCGGTACTCGCCACGGGTTTGAATTTCGGGTATCATAGAGTCTTAGACTCTTGTTTACCGAGAATCTAAATCAGTGCTAAAAAAGCCTGGATAACTTTAAGTTATTTTTCCCAAAAGTCAGTATGAATCAAGTTAAAAAAACTACAACCAAGCTGAATAGATCGCCTGTGAAAGTGTCCGATCGCACTTTGGAACTCGGTAATCTCCCCTTGAGCGACCTGTCTTTAGAAATAACTGATGGTCAAGCTTTGAGGGATTTTAGTTCGGACGATCGCCAGCCGGGAACCCCAGCCGCGACAGGCCGGACTGCCGAAAGAAGGCGTCGGAGGGTAGATGGTAAGAGCGATCGGGCCCGATCGCCTGTGGTTTCTACTGCGTTTCTCAAGTGGCTGCTAGAGAGTTTGACTCGATCGAAAGGTTGGCTGGCAGTTGTCACCCTGGCAGCAGTTTGGGGGTGGTGGAACAGTGAGTTACTGTTTTCCACAGGCCTGGGGATAGCAGCGATGATGCTGGTTTACCGAGGGCAGTCGTGGGACTGGCAATTGCTGCGAGCAAAAGGCGAGCAATTTTGGGAGGGCCCGAACCGCCGATTCGTTTTAGCCGTCGGCACCGGTGGTATTGCTACCTTGGGCGCTTACATGAGTTTGGCGATTTGGGCGGAATCCGAGAGCCACTGGATGGCTTTGAGCCTAATTTTGCAGAATTTGGGCACGATCGCGATTCCCTGGCTGTTGCTGCGGCAAGGGTTGAGTCTGGGGGCCGCCAAAGATGAAGTGGCGCTCGATCGCATCTTGGCGGATTTGACTGATGCTGACCCCGTGAAGCGTTTGATTGCCGTGCGGCAAATGACCGATTTGGTGAATCAGGGTGGGTTTGGCCCTGTGAGCTCTGTCAAAAGTTCGTTAGCGAAGCCCTCGCAGAGGATCGCCTGTTCCCGCGCTGCCGAGTGCTTTCGCCTGATGCTGAGTCGGGAACCAGAAGCTTTAGTCCGCAATGCCCTTCTCGAAGGTTTGCAGACTTGGGACGCTACTTATGGCATGGCTTTAAAATCCAAAAGTCAAGTCATCGACTATTAGCTGACCATCAAAAGCGTAAAAACTAATTCGATGAATATTCGGAGCTTTTACGCGCAGGGGAGCCCTAGGGTCGATCGGAGAATTAGACCCCACTAGATTGGGCGCCGGCATTTCATCCTGAACAATTGGGTTGCCGTCAATGTCACACGCAGATAAAACAGTTCGTCGCGAACTGGTGACAAGTCCTGACACCCAGCGAACTGGATGCTTAAAAGTTACTTCTATCAGTCCGCTTTTGGGGGCTCCCATTAACACTGTTGCCCCAGAACCCGTGAAAAATGCTGGGTTTGAAGGTTGGATGGCGACGGCATTGCTAAAAGTAACCCCCCAATGTGCAAACTGGTGTTCTACTACTTCAAAGCATTTCAAGTCTTCTAAAGCTACCCGGACGATCGCAGGTACCGTGGCGCGCGATCGCACCTCTGACCCGGCGGCTGAGCGTTCTGGAGTGGCGACAAAAGACTTTTTGCTGTTTAAATCCATGCTTCGATAGGCTGTATCAAATTCTGCAAACCCGTCTGATTGAAGACTTTTCGCATCAACCATAAAACCCTCGCGATCCCTTTTTCTGAGCAGTTGCATTTTAGTAGACCTCCCTGAGATTAGTTGTTTCTTCTGTTTTGGAATTGATAACGGCGAGGCCCGTGATTGCCAAACCTGCAATTAGGAATCGAAACCCCATTGCCCGCCCTCCAACAAAGACTTTCGACCTCAAAAGCCACTGCTCCGCAAAATATCGTGATTAATGATTTGTGATTGGCGAGCGTCGGCAAACCTGCCGCCTGCCTGAAAGCGAGTTCTAATAGTCCTCCTTTCCGAGCGCCTGCTTTCGGGGTTGGCGAACCGACTCTATTTTGTTGAGGGGTCTTACCCATCATTTTGCTATTATCTCCGATCGGCGGTAGTTTGCAAGGGTAAGGATAACTACACAGCCGAATTGCCCAAATCGCAAAACTTACTTGCTGTCTGTAGTTTCACGCTTCACCTGTACTAAAATAGATTTAAATCATTACTCAATCTTTACAAAAACGCCACCAGCTTTGCAAGTTTTTTAAACAAAGACGGGGCGACGGAAAAAAATCTAAAATATAACAGCGATTAAGGTTAGTTTATGCTTGTACCCCTCGGCTTCGGTCAGCGATCGATAGTTACTTCTCTCGGCAGAATGGTCTACTACACTGCTGAAAAAATGCCTTGGATGGGGCTGCCGACCTCAACTTCGGAAAATAAGCCCAACTTAGTATTTTTTCACGGTTTTGGCGGCGGGTCGAGTGCCTACGAATGGTCGAAAGTTTATCCGGCTTTTGCCGCAGAATATCGAATTTTAGCACCGGATTTAATCGGTTGGGGGCGATCGGAACATCCGGCAAGAAATTATCAGGTTGAAGATTATATCACAACTTTGATCGAATTTATCGAAAAAACTTGCGGCAGCCCGACAGAGGTGATTGCTTCTTCGCTAACGGGGGCGATCGCGATTCGAGCTGCGATCGCACGGCCGGATCTCTTCAAATCCCTAATTTTGACCATACCCAGCGGTTTGTCGGACTTCGGACAAGATTACGGCAGCAGTTTCTTCGCTAAGCTAGTCAACACGCCGATTTTAGATCGCTTGCTCTACAGTACCGGAATCGCCACAGACGGCGGCATCCGTAGCTTCCTAGAACAACGCCAATTTGCCGATTCGCGTCGCGTTTACCAAGAAATTGTTGATGCTTACCTCCAATCTGCTTTGGAACCAAATGCAGAATATGCAGCCCTGTCTTTTGTGCGGGGAGATTTGTGCTTTGATTTGTCGCTGTACATCACTCAGCTAACAACGCCGACAGCGATTATTTGGGGAGAAAAATCGCAGTTTACCGGCCCCGATATCGGCCAGCGGTTGGCAAATCTCAACCCCGAAGCAATCAAAGTTTTTCAACGTCTGGAAAACGTAGGTTTGACTCCGCAGTTAGAAATTCCCGCTGTCACGATTGGCTTAATTCGGCAATACTTAAAATTGCTTTCGGAAGGGTAAAG
>NZ_JAUBPT010000198.1:3626-13179 GCF_036700905.1 Microcoleus sp. S13_C3
AAGGAAGAAGGAAGAAGGAAGAAGGAAGAAGGAAGAAGGAAGAAGGAAGAAGGAAGAAGGAAGAAGGAAGAAGGAAGAAGGAAGTTCGGCAACGGATTCTGTAACGGATGTAACGGATGTAACGGAGAGAAGGAAGAAGGAAGAAGGAATATGAATTCCCTCTTCCTCATTAGCAATGACTAATGACTAATGACTACTGACTAATGACTACTGACTAATGACTAATGACTAATGACTACTGACTACTGACTACTGACTACTGACTAATGACTACTGACTACTGACTACTCTTTTACTCGCACGTCGATGACGCTGGCGTTGAAAATGTACTTTTTGCCTTCAAGCTCTAGCGTAGTGCCAATTTTGACTTTCGTATTTCCTAAAACCGGGCCATTTTCAGTAAGTTGACCTTTTCCCTCTAAGGTAAACATCATATTTTTGCTGAAGGATTCTTCTTCTCTGGGATCGGGGAGAGCTTTCAGAGTGCCGTTGGGCTGAGGAACTGCTAGGGTTCTGGTGAGAGTTTTGACAGATTTAATGGTAATCTGACCGGAGGGTTGATTGCGGATCACCACATTGATTTTATCACCTGGTTTGAACAAATCTTGAACGTTTGTTCCTTTGAGACCGATCGCAATTGCATCAATTTCTACAGGTTTGACACTGGTGCCTACTTGGGCGACGGAACCGCCAGAAGTGCCGGGAAAGAAGAAGATTCCGACTGCAACTAGCAGTACGATTAGAGCTGCAGCTACGTCTAGGATGCTGAGTTTGCCGAACAGCCGGCCTTGAGAATCCAAAATTTTCATAAATCGCCTATTATACTGATAGCGACAGGAGTATGTTTACAAGCTCAGGACTTACACAGACATCGATGAAAAACAGATGCTGCTATTGCTGAGCTACCGCTGGCAATGACATACTTTATTGATGCGTAAGTCCTGAAGCTAAAAGATATTACCACAACGATCGCCCCAAATCCGCATGACTGGGGCACTTAACCCAGAAGGCAGTTGACGGCGGTTGGTTGGGCTGCGGGCCGCCCAGAAGCTGGTGGGGGGGTGAAAATTTGGCAAAAAGCTAGAATAGCAACTAAGCAGCCTCAAATTGCGTCTGCCTATTGAGTGACTTTTCGAGTTTTTCGTACAATTTTATCTAACTTCTCCCACGTATCAATCATGTTAAAAAGTTTTTGGTTGACTTGCCGGCGTACTTGTGGCCGGGGGATTTATCTGTTTCTGTCCCTGATGGTGGCTGCGGGTATCTGGGTGGTTTCCCCGGAACCGACTCAAGCATTTTCTTTGCCTGAACTAATTTTTCGCGGCATTCAAGTTATTCAATTGTCGAATATGTCCGATCGCCAAGAGGTGACTATTGGCAAACAAATTAATCAGCAGTTAACCAACAGCGAGTTTAAGATTGACCGCGATCGCGCCACTACAGAATATATCAACCGCATCGGTCAACGACTCGCTCAAGAAAGCACTCGCCCGAATATTCCTTATACTTTTCAAGTCATTGACGACGACAATATTAATGCTTTTGCGACAATGGGCGGTTTTGTTTATGTGAATAAAGGTTTGATGACGGCGGCGGACAATGAGGCAGAATTGGCAAGTGTAATCGCCCACGAAATCGCTCACATTAATGCTCGCCACGCGATTAAACAAATGCGTCAAATGGCCATAGCTTCAGGCGTAGCTTCTGCCACTGGACTCGATCGATCTCAGGCGGTTCAGATTGGGGTGGAATTGGCTTTGCGGCGTCCCCACAGTCGCCAAGCTGAGTATGAAGCCGATCAGTTGGGATTGCAAACTATGGGGCGAGCCGGCTACGCTCAATCTGGGATGGTTGATTTTATGAAAAAGTTGCTCAACAAGCCTTCTCCTCCGAGCATTTTGAGCACTCACCCGGCAACTGCCGATCGAATTGCTGCTATCTCGCAGGCGATAGACCCGGATCTTGCTAGCGGTGAAGGTTTGAATAATGAGGATTACAGGCTAGAAATCCGCAGGCTTTTGGGCTCGTAGAAATGTAAATCAGTCAGGCAATCTCTTCTCTTCTCTTCTCTTTTCTTACTTCGCGATCTTCGCGTCTTCGCGGTTGGTTAAAAAACAAATCCAGTAATATCATGTCCGATGGATTAACCATAATAGCCCGGTCGGGGCGGGTTTTGGAAATTGTCAATTATTGGCAGGTATTGTTGGCTCACGGGCCCCTACAAAAATCGCGGTTCCTCCACCGGACATAATATTACTAGGTTACGTCAGAAACAGGTTAATTTCGATTTAAGAGATCCGACTTAAGCTGACATACCCTAAAACTACAAATTGTTTTAACACTGCTGTTGAACAACAGAATCGATCGCAGGTTTCGGGGGTGCAATCGGCTGAGGCTTCAATTGCCGAACAACTTCGTCAAACGGCAAAATTCGGACTTGATTGTTAAATACATTTACTTGATAAACTCTGCGGTAGCTGAGGTCAAATCCTGTCAGCCAGCCGCTTTTGGGATGATAAGCACCCGTGTCAATATCCAACCACCCTTCGCCCCTGACTAATTCGCCCGGTCTGACCCCATGAAAGGTAAAGGTGATCGTGTGACCGGTGATAATTAATTTATTGGGAAAATAGGGTTTCGACATGGTGTGAAATTCCCTGCGAATCCAACACAGTTGTTCGATCGACTGTTCATCGATCGACAGATGGGGGTCAACGCCGGCGTGAACCAGCCAGATGTCCCCTAAGTCCAGGTGCGTGGGGAGCGATCGCAGCCACTCTAAGTGTTTATACGGCATCATCCCTGTATCTCTGTAGCTCGCTACTGTCGCATCGCCGCCGCTGTATAGCCAAGATTGCCACGCTCGCATATCCATCGGCGTTCCCGACAAAGCCTCCAGCATCAGTTGTTCGTGGTTGCCCAACAGAGTTTGGTAGGGGCTTTGCTGCACAAAATCTAATACCTGAGCGCTTTTGGGGCCACGATCGATTAAGTCTCCCAAAAAATAGACGCGATCGTTCGAGCTGGGGGCAAGTGCCTCTAGCAGGGTCATTAAGCCGTCGTAATGCCCGTGTACGTCCCCGATAACAATGCGCCGGTGCTCCATTGTGTTTATCCGCTTCCCTGACTCAAAAGCCCCATCTCTAGCTTATAGCATCTGATTTTGCTGTTATTTGCCTCCCCTCTTTTACGGTGGAGGGGTGTCACCCATTATAGTGCTTTTTATAAAGATTCTGTAAAGCTCACCAGTACCTGTTTGCGTAGCTACTGGTAGAAACACAGGCAAGCTGTTAATTGTGCTTCTGCAACTGCTGTTACTGAGGCAAAGCTTTGAGTTATTTCACTCTTTAGGGTGCATCAGCGATTAGCCGACGGATTAAGTCGAAAATAATCCTAGCTGACACACCCTAAAATACAATCGAGCCTTAACGATTGTCACTGAGTCAAAGCTTTGAGGAATGTCTGGAGTTCTGCCAAAAAACCTTTCTTTTTTAGAGGTTTTGCAGGTGCGGTGGAGTCAGGATCGGCGCTTGGGAGAGAACCGGCTAAAATCCGCTCTAAATCGTCTCCGACTGGTTTTTGGGCAGTTTCAGAAATTAGTTTGTATTCGTCG
This sequence comes from Microcoleus sp. S13_C3, assembly GCF_036700905.1. Classification (NCBI taxonomy): domain Bacteria; kingdom Bacillati; phylum Cyanobacteriota; class Cyanophyceae; order Oscillatoriales; family Microcoleaceae; genus Microcoleus; species Microcoleus sp. S13_C3. The sequence goes on from NZ_JAUBPT010000198.1 coordinate 7,240, forward strand.
TTTGTTTCCAACCACACTTGCCAGGATTGGGGGTAGCAGCGGAATAAAGCAGCAGTGTCTAGGGGTCTGATATAGTAGCAGGATTCGATTTTGCTGAGGAATCGATCGCGCAATTGGCGGCCCGCATAGCCTATACCTATGGTGGCAACATCTTCCAGACGCGGGTTGAGTAGAATTACTGGGCGACCGGCCGCAGCTATGTAAAGTTTTTCGACTTGGGCAACTTCTACTGCTGCTGGATTGATCAAAAGGAAAAGTTGATCTTCCGGTGATATTTTATCTTCAACAGGAGTACGACTGCTGCCTAAATCAGTGACTTTAAACGGTGTTTCTCCCCAGTCGCGGCGCGCGAGGGCTGCCGCACCGGTGTCGGGAAAAAATACTTTTACTCCGGGGTAGATTTCCTCAAATTCTGGGAGGAATTGTAGGGTGATAGACTGTGCTTGCAGGGCGATTTCTGGAAATACTAATTCGACTTGCAGTAGAGTTTTGCCGTCCGAGAGGGCAGCGGCGGTGGCAATGCGGGATTGGGCGATCGCCTCGTTGAGATCCTTGGGCAGTTCTGTCATTAATCTAATTGTTTTTACTCGACTTCTCTCAATCTAATTTTACCTGAGATATTGCACCATTCTCAATTACCTGTTTAGGAACAGGCTTTTCGGCCTGTTCCACAAAAAAAAATCACTTTTTGTGGAAAGGGCATCGGGCTTTCCGTTTAGGAACAGGCTTTTCGGCCTGTTCCACAAAAAAAATTCACTCTTTGTGGAACGGGCATCTTGCCCGTTCTTGAGCATGGTACAATATGTAAGTTTTACCGCCTCAAGCAACAAAAGCTAACACCGATACAGGCGAACCGGAACCTCCCAAAAGACGCAATATTCCGATAACTAAAGTGATGTCAGCCGCAGGTAACAAGTCGAGATTTGCTAGATTTTCCAGCACTATTCGTTGTTTTTCCAATACCAATTTGTTAACCGCAAAACTTTCATCTCGCCCGGTATCGACTCCGTGAGTGTCGGTTCCAACTCCCGCGATAGAGCGTTCTTCTAGCAAAAATTGAGTTGCTGCTTTGCCAAATCCCGGAAAGTGGCAAATTCCGCGATCGTCTCGGTTGAAAAAGGCTTCCTGATTATCCCATTTTTCTTGCCACCCAGTATACAATAAAACTAGATTTCCCGGTTCTATAAGTTTGTGCTGCCGTTCCCAAGTCAATATATCATCAATTGTTAAAGTGTAGTCGGGATTGGCAAGACTTTGCTCTCGGATGTCGATCGCAATTGCGGGCACAACGAGCGACTGCGGGGAATAATTATCAATGCTGGCGCCTCCTGCATAAAAGCTGTTGGGTGCGTTGATGTGAGTGCCGCTGTGTTCGCCCATTGAGAATTTTCGCAGGAAATACCCGTCTGTTTCTATTTGAGATACTGTGGCAATTTCTGTCGCTGGATCTCCTGGCCAAATGGGAATATTTGGGTGAATTGAATGGGTTAAGTCTACAATTTTGCTGTAGGCGATCGTTTTGAGATTATTTAACTTTAATTGGTTTGTCATATTGTTGGCGATTGTTTTTGAAGTATTTAACCGCAGAGGGCGCAGAGGGCGCAGAGTTAGAGAAGAGAGGGATGGATAATTCGGATACGAATGGATTTGATATCATTAGTTGACACTCCCTGGCCTGAAGGCGCAGGGATTCTTGGATCATCCAGTCGATTTGCTTGTTGATGTCGCCACCAGCGAGTAGAGATCGTTCTGTCCCCAAGCGTTAATTTCGGTGTGCCCCACCGTATTTAAATTGATTCCTGTCTGCTTCAACCCTTTTGCCAGAATGTTTTTCGCGGCGTTGTGGTCGCGCTCTAGTATCGTTCCGCAACTACAAATATGGGTTCGAGTTGACAGGCTTTTTTTAACTAAATTGCCACAATTTGAACAATTTTGAGATGTGTATTGTGGCGGAACAGCAATGACTGTTTTGCCGTACACTTTTCCGAAATATTCCAAATAATGATCAAGTTAGTGACCACGCTGCATCGCTGATTGATTTAGCGAGCTTGTGGTTTTTGACCATGTTCCGCACCTGAAGTTCGACCTAGGCTACGAAATCGTTAGATTTCACCGCACACAACGCAGTCTTTATGGCGAAGTCTTTACGCTGCCTACTGACTTTCAGGTGTTTTCTTCCTAACTTATTGATTGCTTTTTTTCGATTGCCAGAACCTTTCTTTTTTCGAGAGACTCGTTTCTGCAATCTTTTCAAAGCTTTTTCACTTTTGCGGAGATACCGAGGATTTGCAACTGTTTCACCGGCGCTATCGGTATAGAAGTGGTTTAATCCGACATCTATTCCAATAGCCTTGCCAGTGGGAATAAGCTCTTCTTTTCTTTCAACGTTTATACAGAATTGGGCGTAGTATCCGTCGGCACGACGAACAACCCTGATCCGCTTAATCTCATCGGGTGCGTAGAAATGCAAATCCCGACTACCGATTAACTTGAACTTTCCAGCAGCAAAACCGTCCTTAAGCGTCAAGCATCTTTTGTCACTAAAAAGCGCCCAGCCGGATTGCACGTACTCAACGGAGCGAGTATGTTTCTTGAACTGCGGGTATCCTTTTTTCCCTGGTTTCTTGGCTTTGCAATTGGCAAAGAAACGCTGGATAGCAAAAATGGCACGTTCCGCCGAAGCCTGACGTGCTGTCGAATTAAGTTTGCCTGCCCATTCAAACTCTTTCGCCATAACGGCGCATTGTTTGTACAGGTCTACTAGCTTAATTCCTTGATTGTCTACCCAATATCTAAGAGTTTTGTTTCGGACAAATTGAGCCGTCCGAATCATGTCGTCGATGATTCGATATTGCTCCGCTTTGCCTTTTAACTTAAACTCTAAAACAATCATTGCAATAGTTTATCACTTTTGCGAAAACTTTTACTTTCAAGTCTGTATATTTAACAAGACTTCATATTCCTTGTAATTAAAGCCGTCCTATAAGGACGGGGCTTTAGACCCAGTTTGTTGGTAAAGTAGATTGATTATTTATTAAACCTGGTTGATTTTTTGACCGTCTGCACTCTCAATCTAAAATCTACAATCTACAATCTAAAATTCGATTAGTCGATCGAGTGTTGCTTCCATCACATCCTTTGTTTGCCCGGAAACAGTATACACCAAAGCTTCTCGATAAACTCTCCCGGCTGGGTGTACCGCACCGTTAGCAGCGCCACTAGAAACTGCAACCGCAGCGTGCCCGCAACGCACCGCTAAATCAATGGCTTGAGCTCGCAGCGCTAATTGTTCTGCTTTGGAGCTATGTTGAGATTGTGGGAAATTCTGTTTTAGCCGATCGAGCTTTTGCTCTAGTTTTTGGCAAGCCGCCGTTATAAAAGGTGAATTTTTAGCAGCCGCTGCTGCTGCAATTACATCCAATCCCGCTCGAATACAGCCAAAAGTACCCGGAACAAAATTCAGTATGTTTTTGGTGTCGTTTTCCGACATCCAGCCGACAGGTTTAAGTGAAATTATTTCCGATTCATGCAGCCACCAATTATCGAGAGTGGCTGTCACAGTATTAGTCGAGTTCATGGCGATTAATTGCATGATTTCGCTACAAGCTATTTTACCGGATTCGCGTTCAATATTGGCAAAAGGCACTAAACCGAAAACAGCGCGTTCGTCAGGAAGCACCGCCGCTACAATAAACTTTTGAAACAAGCCAAAACCTGTTATCCAAGGAACTTTTCCTGACAGTAAATAGCCATCTTTTGTGGGAGTTGCGGTGACTGCCGGATTGCCCGATCGCCTCAAATGCGAAAACCCAATACCCAAGCGTAACTCTTTTTGGGCGATCGCGGGCAAGTATCTACTTTTTAGCATTTCATTGTCGCTGTTGGCAAGCATAGCAGTGGCGCTGTGGTGCTGAGTTTGCAGGAAAGACAAAGCGCCGGAATATCGAGCCGTCAATTCCTGATATTGGTAAAAAATCTCCGGTGCAATTTCGGCACCGCCCCATTTTTGGGGAACTCGCAATGCTAAGAGCGATCGATCTTCCAATCCCGCAACTGCTGTTTTCAGCGCTTCCGAGTCGCTGTCGATAATTTCCGCGTGGGGTGAAACGCACTTTTGCAGGTAAGTTTCTGTGCTGTAGAGAATATCTTGGGGAGCCATTTTTTATAATTATTTTATAGTTATTTTTCTCTAAATTCTTGTGAACCCGCCTAAAAATCTGCCCCCAAACTAACTTATTTCCTCATATTTTTCACCCTTCTCGCTTAACAGGCAAGATGCCTGTTCCACACAAAGTAAATTTCTTGTGGAACGGGCATCTTGCCTGTTCATAAAAGGCTTGTTGAGAATGCAACAATTAACTTTTTACCACACTTTCCAAGGAGCCTTCCCTTCATCCCAAAGTTCGTTTAAATACTTGTACTCTCGAAAAGTATCCATCGCAAAGAAGAAGCCCTCATGACGGTAAGCCATCAACTGTCCGTCTGCCGCCAAACGCTGCATCGGCTCTTGTTCTAAAATACAATCATCTCCCCCCAAATACTCAAATACCCGGCGGTTAAATATCATATATCCAATACTGATCCAGCCGTCGATTTGAGGTTTCTCGGAAAATTGTACTACGCGGCTATCGCTGTCTACATCCAAAATTCCAAAGCGAGAAATTGGGCGAAATGTAGTCACCGTTGCCAGCTTACCATGAGACTTGTGAAAATCCATCAAGGCGTCAATATCGACATCAGCAACTCCATCGCCGTATGTCACCATGAAATTATCGCGATCGATATATTTTTCGATTCGTTTTACCCGCCCTCCCGTCATGCTTGCCGCGCCAGTTTCAGCCAGTGTCACCTTAAAATCTTGTTCGAGATGTTCCTCGTGATAAGTGATCGTATTTTGCCGTCCCAGACAGATAGTAAAGTCATTGTTCATGGCTTCATAATTAAGGAAATATTCTTTAATCATGTTGCCGCGATAGCCCAAGCACACAATAAAGTCTTGGAAACCGTAGTGTGCATATATCTTCATGATGTGCCAAATAATTGGATGCCCCCCCACCTCAACTAAGGGTTTGGGACGAAATTCTGTTTCTTCTCTGAGACGAGTACCGAGACCACCTGCTAGGATAACTACTTGCATTTTTTCAATTTTTTAAATATGATCAATTAATCTATCATTAATAATCAGTGATTTATTCAAAGAATTATTAACTTTTTCTCATAGGGAGTGAAGCTTTGTAAACCACAGAAATCAAAAACTATTCTTAATAATCGTAGGCTGGGCACGGAGCACCCTCTATTTACTTCTATTTATGAATAATCCTAGGGTGCGCGCGGAGAACCATGTATTTAAATATTGCGGGCAATTTCTACTTAACCGTAGGTCGCGCACTGCACACCGTATATTTAAATGGGGCGCGCAATTAATTTCTAACTTACGAATGGTAGATTAGGAAATAGACAAACAAAGCCAACACCTCTACTAAATATAAGGAAGAGATTAAGCAGCAATGAAAAATCAACTCGATCGCCTAAAAAAGTTTTTAGGTATTCTGTGTGCGATCGCCTGCATAATTATATTATTCCAATCTGCTATACCTGGTGTTTACGCCACGGTTGTTGCACCGAAAATCTCAACCATACCACAAACCACCATAGCTTTTGTACCCAACATACCGGGCGGCGGATTAGACTTTCACGAATCAGCAGGAGGACACACTTTAGAGAGACACGTGGGTAAAACAGAAGCACAACTAGCACAGCGACTCGCAAGCGAAACGAGAATTCCTGCCGCATCTTCTTTTACTGATCGTTCCGTCGCCGAAGCGGCTATTGCAGAAGCAATGAACAGAAATCAAAGTGCGATCATTACTCACAAGTTAAGCTAAAAGCACTATTGTCAATGAGTAATTTTACTCATTTTTTACCTGTTGACCCAATTAA
>NZ_JAUBPT010000199.1:0-12974 GCF_036700905.1 Microcoleus sp. S13_C3
GCTTTAAATTCAGTTCCAATTCTAGTTGTTAACATTTCTTTACTTACCTTTGTTTTTTTATACCGACCTACTTAGTCACATTCTGACAAAAATCGAGCCCAAAGTTTTGGAGACATACTTACAAATAAATGGCTGGCATAAAACTCGTCATTTTTTTGAGGGATTCATTTGGTACAAAAAAAATGATACGGGTCAAGAGGGGGAAGTATTGGTTTCGCCTCACAAAGAATTTGCTGATTTTGCCGAGGTGATGTGTCAAAACTTAAAAGCACTAGAAGTTGTAGAAAATCGCTCTCAATTAGATATTATCAGCGATTTAATCACTTCATTACCTAATGTTGAAATCCCCGGATGGATTAATAAAGTACACGGGGAAGAATCGGCGATAGGCAAAATTACATTAATGGGGTTTGTGGTGGGGAAGCTGAGAAAGATTAATCTGGAATTGAGCGGATCTGATTATCACTTGGCTGTCAAGGCTTATGAAGAGCGATCGCCCGTAACCTGTTTTGGCGATTTAATTAAAGAAAATGACTGTTTTGTGTTAAAAAATCCGCGCGATTTTGTGCTGGTGACTGAGGCTGAATTAATCAAATAGTTGGGGAAATTATTGTTTTGGTATAATTGGAAGCAAAAATTAATTTGCCGATAGTATCAAAGGAAAATAGGTTGTGCAAATTTTAAAATTAGGTGCTTTGGGTTCCGATGTTGTTAAACTGCAAAAACGCTTGCTGAAATTGGGGCTGTGTAGGTATGATATATAGCATTTATCAGTTGAGTGAAGTACAGATATAGGGTAGGGACACGGCACTGCCCATTAGTGTCAACTTAAGCCTGAAACCCTTGGGAAATCTCGTTTTTACGCTAAGTCAAGATCCCCCTAAATCCCCCTGATTGTTGGGGAGTAGGGGTTGACTTTGAGAAGACTCTTGTCCCCCCCTTCTTAAGGGGGGCTAGGGGGGATCTAGATTTAATAGCCACACAGCAGTCTGTGATTGGGTTTGACGTTAAGTTGACACCAATGGACACAGCCGTGTCCTGTATTTCAGCCGTATCCTGTATTTCCTAGAATTGAAAACTGCTATAATACAAATACCTCGACTGAAATCATCGAAAACTGAAATTCACAGAAAGCCAATGATTGCCGATCGCACCCACAATTATATCTCACCGGAAGAGTATCTGAAGTTAGAAGAACTCAGTCAGCTCAAACACGAGTATATTCAGGGCGAAACCTATGCAAGGGCTGATGCAAATGATGCTCATGTGACGGTGGCGGGCAACTTATGTACACTTTTGAGAAATCATGTTCGGGGTAGTGGCTGTCGTGTTTATATGTCAGACATGAAAGCTAGGATTGAATGGAAGAATATTTACTACTATCCTGACGTGATGGTAACGTGCGATGAACGGGACAAGGCCTTTCAATCTTTTAAAAGATATCCTTGTTTAATTGTCGAGGTTTTGTCTAATGGTACGGAAGGATTCGATCGGGGCGATAAGTTTGCTGACTATCAAGAATTAGAAACGCTTCAAGAGTATGTGTTAATTAGCCAAAAACGGCAGCGGGTAGAGTGTTTTCGCCGTAATGCTGAAGGCTTGTGGGTTTTGTATTCCTATACTCAAGGCAGCGAAATTCACTTGGCTAGCGTAGATTTTCGCACAGGTATTGAGGCTATTTATGAGGATGTAGTTTTTACTAAGGAAGATTCAGAAGCAGAATTTGATGAACTGCGATCTAGGGGATAAATGAAAAGTGCGATCGCGCCTCAGTTAAGGAAGGGCGATCGCACTTGGGGATGTGATTTAAACAATGGCCATCGCCTAGTTAAAACTACCCGTTCAATACCTCGTTTTATTGGGTTTGGGTTGTTTGCCACGAGAACCGCTGGTTTTTTTTACAAACATTCTCCCTGGGTATCCCAAGGAATGTTGGCGAAAAAAACCCTGAGTTTCTCCAGATTTATGATAATCTGTTCAATTCGTTCTTTTGACTGGGTATCAGTTGAAGTAATTTCGTGCAGATGCTTGAGATACTGTTTGCATTTTGCTTCAACTGCGTCGGCACCTTTATCAAAGGCTGTGGCTGTCTCTTGCCAATACTGGTCGCTTCCTCCTAAGAATTTATCAACAACACCCTGTTTTTTGAATTGTTGGTGAATTTCTTTTGCTAACCGCTTCTGCCAAGCTTCCGTAAATAAACTCCACACAAAAGAAGCCACTCCAGCAGCTAAACCGATCCCTAGAACTATTGGGCCACCAATCGCAGCTACGAAAGAAATTACTGTTGCCGTGCCACCACCGATACTAATACCAAGTGCTGACAAAAGACTGACTAATTTCGCTACTAAGATATAGCTGCCAAGATTGCCAAGGCCTGCTGCCCAAGCGGCTAAGGCACCATAAGTACCTAAACCTGCTATCCCACCAAGAAAAGCTCCTTTTGTATCGAAGGGAATAGATACTACTATTCCATCTTTGTTGGGAAGTTTAGGCACTGGGTATTTTTCTAGAAAAGCGTCAATCTCAGCCTTGAGTTTTTCAGAATTGACACTAATCCGATTTTCTAAATGACTTTGCAGCAGATCGACTAAATAACCGGGAGCGTATTCTTGAGCCTCTTTCTGTTTGTCGTATCTCTGGCGAATCATTTGTTCTATAAACTCTACATCGATCTTTTTTGCCGCATAGGTCTGAAAGGATTGGCGGGTATCTTTCTCTAATTCCTTAATTTGTTTGCTCACTTGACTGCGTTTTTGCCGCATTTCTCGCTGACGTTCTGGTTCATTTTTTTCCGCTTTGTCAAGCTCCTTTCGATACTCCTCTATTTTGGCAACAGTTGTTTGATATTGCTCAATCGAGTTAGCGTATTCTTGTTTTTTGTCTTTTTTGACCGCATTGATTTCGCGGTCGATACGAGAGATGACTGGTTTAGGAAGAGTCTCGCAGAGGAGTTGAGTTAAATCATCAAAGAGACGCTGACAGCGATCCGGCTTTTCTGACCAGAAAGTGAAGAAACGCTTTTGCACATCTTCCTTGGTAATATCCCGCTTTGTTAGCTTCCGACGAAACTCTATAGCAGTTTCATCAAGTTCTTTATACAGTCTGGCTGAAGCTTTATTGAGAATTTTGGGAAGCTCATCGTCAGGGATACTCGGATCTGCGTGTGTCGCCACGATAAAGAAATTGCCTAGCGTCGGAAAGTCGTTGCACTCATTCTCTGGGGTCGGCAACAAACGCAGCAAATTCCGAAGTCGCACCATATCTTGACCATTGATGTGACCCTTGGCAGGAGAAGCATAAAGCAAGACATTAGCAATCTTGGTGGCACTATTAGCTTTCTCAACATCCTTTGATACTTCATCTTGTTTATCAGAGTAACCGGGAAGGTCAATCAGGTTACACGCTCTTAATAAAGGAGCATCTACATAAACTATAGCTGTATGTCCGCCGTCATTGCTGTCGTCAGAGTCATCATATTGGTGTACGCCATATTTTTCTAGCAGGTCAAAGGAGCCGAATTGCAAAAAATGCTTCTGACAACGCTCCCTATCCTCTAAATATAGGAAGTCAAAATTTAGCTTGCCGTTTTCATCTTGCCAAAATTTCTCATCAATAATTCCCACGTTTCCATCAAACCATTCGGGGCGACTTTCCACGTGACAAACAATGGTAATGACTCTTGTTGCAGGCTGATAGCCTGTTGGCAATACTTTGTGGCCTAAAAGAGTATTAGCAAGATAGGATTTGCCAGAGTCAAATGCTCCTGTCAAGACAACATTTGGTTTTTGATAATACTGGTTAATTTGTTTTTGCAGATCGTTAGGTATACGTAGTTCCGTTGGCAATTCTAGCCAAGGTAAAAAAGAATTTTCATCGATATACTGATTAAGTAAATTTAGCCGACGATAAAGTTCAGCGTAGGGACTGCCTGGTTCAATTCCTGGGAGTGGAGGTATTTCCTCTGACATGGCAGTTGCAATGTCAACACCTAATATTTGCAGCCATTTTACTGCCATTCCCATCGGAACTTGTGCAGGGAACTGCTCATAATTTTTAACCTGATCTACAGAAATGCCGAGCCCGCTGGCAACTGATTCTTGACTGATACCTTTCTGTTCCCGATAGCGTCTAAAATTAATGTTCATAGCATTCTGCTACCCGCTAGTTTAACCCACAGGAAGTTATTTGGTTTTTATAATTATCTTCTAATTATGAATTTATCGGAGTAATAAAATGTCAAATTTGATCAGCAATTGAGACGAGCGATCAGTCAGAAAACGTCAGATTGTGCCATCTTTGTCAGAAAATGTCATAAAAAATATGATAAAATAGGCAAAACTTTCACGCCTACCTGACTAATGAACGTTCAAGAAGTCTTGAGATTTGCCGATGACATGGTTTTCGCCAAGACGGGAGAACATTTGGAGGATCTGCAAAAAGCTATCCTGCTGGGTGTATGGAAAGGTCAAAGATACTCTAAAATTGCAGAAGAATCTCACTGCACAGAAGGTCATGTCAGAAATGTCGCATCGGAATTATGGCAACTACTCTCAGATGTATTAGGTGAAAATGTCAATAAATTAAATTTTAGGTCGGCATTGGAGAGGTCGCAATTTGCCTACTTTTCAAATTATGGAAAAAATTCTTTACAGATTGGTAATGTAAATGTCTGTGATAATAGTTTGCAAGCTCCCGAAGTTCCAAAAGATCGATCGCCCTCCACCCCCACATCAGACACATCCCAACCCCCAACCAGACTAGACTTAGCAGACGCACCTCATATTTCATTATTGTGCGATTCGCCTGATGGCGATAGCTTCGCTTCACGCACATCCGAACTCGCCACCCTAGAAACATCGATCGTCCAAGAAAATTGCAACATCGCAGCAATATCAGGACTCAGCGGCATCGGCAAAACCACACTTTCCCTCCACCTCATCCAAAAAATTCAGCATAACTTTCAATACGTCATCTGGCGAAGTCTCCGCCACTCCCCACCCTTAGAAACTACCCTAAAAAATCTCCTAGGATTTCTCTTAAATAAACCCGAAATCGAACTCCCGACAAGCATTCCCGATCGACTTTCCCTGTTAATGGAATATCTGCGAAAAAACCGCTGTCTCATTATCCTCGACGACGTGCAAACCATTCTCAGCAGCGGACAACTAGCAGGAAATTACCGCCCCGAATGCGAAAATTACAGCATCCTCTTCAGACAAATCGGAGAAACAACCCACAACAGTTGCTTAATCCTCAATAGTTGGGAACCACCCAGAGAAATTACCGCCTTAAAAGGAGAAAAATCACCAGTTCGCGCCTTACAACTGAAAGGCATAGGTGTAGCAGCAGCGGAAATTTTCCGACAAAAAAGTTTACTCAATCCCGAAACATGGGAAAACCTAATTAACACCTACCGAGGCAATCCATTGTGGTTGAAAATAGTTGCCACCACCATTCAAGAAATATTCCGAGGTAGGGTTGCAGAATTTTTGAAATATGATATGCTATTCTTAGGGGAAGAATTGGCAGCAACATTGCACCCGCAGATAAATCGTTTGTCTGAATTAGAAAAAAAACTAATCTGCCGCCTCAGCAGCGAAGCAAATTCAGTTTCAATAGAGCAATTGCTACAAGATGCCGATTTATCGCCCTCCGAGTTATTCAACGGGCTGCAATCTTTGGGGAGGCGATCGTTAGTTGAAATACAAGAACAGGAGAATGAAACGCTATTCAGCGTTTGTCCTGTGGTGAGACAATATGTAATATCCAATCCAGTTTGTTGATACTTTCCCACAGTCCGACAGTCCGACAGTCCGGCAGGGGTTTCAACCCCTGCCTCAAAGCTAAAGTCGGTTAAAACTGAGATATTGCACCATTCTCAATTAGCCGTAGGGGCGGGTTCGCCAACAGCCTTAAAGCTTGCAAATAGGTTCTATAAACCCGCCCGACCCCACGAAAAATCCTCTTATTGATATTGCTGCAAGATGTCAGTTAAAACTGATATGTTGCACCATTGTCAATAAGCTTTTTAGGAACAGGCAAGATGCCTGTTCCACAAGAAAATTCACTCTTTGTGGAACAGGCATCTTGCCTGTTCTTGAGAATAGTGCAAGATGTGAGTTAAAACCGACTACAGAGTGTGATGAAAATGCAATTAATTGTAGTCCTCTTTTAGAGGACTTTCGCTATGAGACAGGGGTTTTCAACCCCTGTCGGACTGGAAGTCAAACGAGAAATTCGATCGCAAATATGAATACTGCTGAACCTTCATTAACTAAAACAGAATTAAGAAAATCGCTCCTCAACACCCGCAAATCCCTATCAGGACAAGAATGGAGACAAAAGAGCACGAGCCTCTGCAATCACCTGCAAAACTCGCCCCTATTCACCCAGGCAACCACAATCCTCGCCTACTTCAGTTGTCGCCAAGAACCAGATTTAAGTCCCCTATTTACATCTTCTGTGGAAGAGGCATCTTGCCTGCTCAATTCTGGAGACAGGCAAGATGCCTGTCCCACAAATGCCATTCCCACCCCTAAAAAATGGGGATTTCCCCGCTGTGTCGGCAAAGAGCTATCCTGGCACATCTGGGAGCCCGGAGATGCTTTACATACTGGAGCTTATGGCATACTCGAACCCCTGCCGGATGCTCCTAAAATAGACCACTCAGAAGTAGATTTAATGCTCGTACCTGCAGTAGGCTGCGATGTTCGCGGCTATCGCTTGGGCTACGGCGGCGGCTATTACGATCGAATGCTCAGTTTAGCTGAGTGGGAATCAAAAGTTACGATCGGCATTATCTTTGAATTTGCCTTGCTCGCCCAGCTACCAGTTGACTCCTGGGACAAACCGCTGCAGGGAATTTGCACGGAAAGCGGTTGCAAAATTGCACAGGGAAAATCTTAAACGGGCATAAACAAATTAATTTTCCGCAATTATGCCTATATCCTCTTAATCTAGAATCTAGAATCTAAAACCTAAAATCTAAAATACTATGGCCCAGCGCTACGTTCGAGTTAAAACAACACAAGGACACATCCATTACGGTTTACTGCAACTGGGCCACAGCGTTCAAGTATTTGATGCACCGCCCTGGTTAAAAGGACAACCAACCGATTTGGAACTTTCACCAGATACTTACCAAATTCTCGCCCCGTGCTCTCCCTCAAAAATTGTAGCTGTAGGCAAAAATTATGTCGATCACGCCGCCGAGATGGGAACCCCAGTACCGGAAGAACCCCTGCTGTTTTTCAAGCCTCCGAGTGCAGTCATACCTGCAGGTGCAGAGATTCGTTATCCGCAGCAGTCGGAAAGGGTAGACTACGAGGGAGAATTAGCCCTGGTAATTGGCGAACATTGTACCAACTGCACTCCCGAACAAGCACACAGCAAAATTTGGGGCTATACGATCGCCAATGACGTAACAGCTAGAGATTTGCAAAAACGGGACAACCAGTGGGCGAGGGCCAAAGGGTTCGATACTTTTTGTCCCTTGGGGCCTTGGATTGTCCGCGAACTGAGTCCTGCTGCACAGTTGCAGACTTTTGTCAATGAGAGCGAGCAACCGGTACAGTCATCCCAGATCGATCGCATGGTATTTTCGCCAGACTTTCTCGTCTGCTACATCAGTCAAATAATGACCCTCGTTCCCGGTGATGTGATACTGACGGGAACGCCGCAAGGAGTAGGGCCACTGCAAATAGGCGATCGAGTCCGCATCGAAATTGAAGGCATCGGCAGTCTTGAAAATACTGTCACTCATTAGTTATGGGTTATTTGTGAGGACACGGCGAAAGCCTTTGTCCCTACGGGGAGGGCTTGGAATCTGCTGTATAATATCAATTAGCCCGTCAATTTTCACCAACTTTGAAATAGGATCATTCGCCCATGCAACTCGAAGACTATTTTGACTTTCAGCGGCCAGATGATATTCGGGTCAAAGGGACGCGAATCGGCATTGAAACTGTTCTATATGATTTCATTCATCGCGCGCGCACTCCTGAACAAATTGCTCAAACTTATCCATCTCTTAACTTGGAACAAGTTTATGCTACTATCCTTTACTATCTGCACAATAAAGAAGCCGTTAGTAACTACATTGCTGATTGGTTGGAGTGGAGCCATCAGCAACTTAAAGCACAAGAACTTAACCCTCCACTTGGTATTCTTAGACTGCAAAAACTGAGCTCGGAAAAAAAATTCCAACAAATCATCAATGAGTCTCAATTATCTGTTGGATGAAAATGTAGATCCTACCTATAAAGCTGAAATCCTTACACGCAATCCAAATTTGATAATTTGGTGTGTAGGCGAACCAGAAGCTCCGATTCTGGGAACTTTAGATCCAGAAATTATTAAATGGTGTGAGGAATATAACTTTATATTGGTGACGAATAATCGTAAATCCATGCCCGTGCATTTGACAGACCATTTGGCTGAAGGTCATCATATTCCGGGCATTTTTATCCTCAATTCCAAGTTGAGTATTGGACAAAATATTCGGCAATTAATTTTTATTGCTGAGGCATCTTTTAATGATGAATATCAAGATCAAATAGTTCATCTGCGAGAGATTGTTTGAATAATTTGATCTCATTGATAAGTAGAAGGAAGTTCGGCAACGGATTTTGTAACGGATGTAACGGATGTAACGGATTGACCGCAGAAGGTAGAAGGTAGAAGCTAGAAGAGAAATAAAGGGGGTATGTTACCAGGATTTGGTATAAACCCTATGATTTTCCTTATCGGAAAAATGAACGATTTTGCGAGGCTACAGTCAACGCCCTATCGAGATTTCACCTCAGTTTGACAATCATAGGGATAACAACTAAGCTGTGGAGCATTTAAACCATTCACTATCCAGGTAAGGTGCGTCAGGCGCGAACACTTACGCCGACTTGGGACACACTTCTGTACTGACGCACCCTACTATCTTCTTTTAAATGCCGAACAGCTTAACAACTGTCAACTACCAACTACCAACTGCTTTCCTGACTAACGAACCTGCATATAAACAGCATCCGAAAGCGGAGGAATCTCTGCATAGCGTCCCAAAAGCGACTGCACGACGGCATAGACAAATGCAGCAAAAGCGCCCAAAAACACCATGTTATACAGAGTTTCCGCAATAAATGCGACTTGTAAGCCGTTAGAAAAAATCGGCAAAACCAGACCGCACAGCATCAAAACAATGTCTAAAAGAATCGCCTGCATCGCATTAAAACGAATGAAGTGACTGATGTTTTCGTTTCTAACTACTCCTAAATACAGAGCAAAGAAGATAATCAAGCTAGCAAAGGGCAAACTATAAATTTGCATCAAAGGAGCTAGCGGTATCAACAACAGTTGCAGGACAGGAAACTGTGTAAACAGAAACCTGCCAAAGGCCAGCCCGTCAACCAACGGGAGCAAATAAGGCAAAGAAGCAAAAATCCGGTCTGTAACAGTTGTAGACCCGCGCCAAGTCATAATGAACTCTCCTGAGTCGATCGGTGAACTATTAATTCCTATTAAAATCAGCATAACGCAGCAGGCTCAGTTCCGACCCGCCCGGAATTTGCTCATGGGTGGGCGGATAGCAGCCTCAAGTACCAGATGCAGGGCAACTTAGATCGAGTCGCGTTAATAGTCACCATGCCCCATGCCCCATGCCCTATTTGCCCCATGCCCCATGCCCCATGCCCTATTTGACCGATGATTATTTAATATTGGCAATGACGAAGCCCATTTGACACTCGTACCGATCGGGCAAATTTTCCGTAGGTTTAGCAACTGGATGTCCACAGCGAAGCTCTCCACCACTCCAGCGCGGTTGGCCAGTGCGATCGGCCAGCAAACAACTTTGGCAAACACACTGAGGGGCAAGCATCTGATTTTCCATTAAAATGACTAACATTTGATACCTCCGGCAGGTTTCACACCAGTAATTTCATTGTATGTCAGGAGTTGGGGACAAACGGCTTAACCTGAACACAACGTAATATTTATATCAATGGGGCGAAATCCGTAGTACGGTATAAGATCCCCAATTCCCAATCCCAAAACAGTCAAGAGGTTGATTATTGTGACGGACTCTAACTTAGAATTCCTTTCCAAAACCGATCCGCTCATTGCCGATTTAATCGGGCAAGAGCTCCAGCGGCAGCGAGACCACCTAGAACTCATCGCCAGCGAAAACTTTACCTCCTCCGCGGTAATGGCAGCTCAAGGCTCAGTGCTGACCAATAAATACGCCGAAGGACTGCCAGCGAAACGCTACTACGGCGGCTGCGAATTTATTGACGGCATCGAGCAAATCGCGATCGATCGTGCCAAACAGCTATTTGGAGCCGCTCACGCCAACGTCCAGCCCCACTCCGGCGCTCAAGCCAACTTTGCAGTATTTTTGAGCTTGCTGGAACCCGGAGACGGAATAATGGGCATGGATTTGTCCCACGGCGGACACTTGACCCACGGTTCGCCGGTCAACGTATCCGGCAAATGGTTCAAAGCTTTTCACTACGGCGTCAGCCAAGAAACAGAACAGCTCGACTATGACGAAATTTTGGCACTGGCTAAAGAAAACCGACCGAAATTGCTAATTTGTGGCTATTCAGCATATTCGCGAATTATCGACTTTGAGAAGTTTAGAGCGATCGCCGACGAAATCGGAGCCTACCTGCTCGCCGACATCGCCCACATCGCCGGGTTAGTCGCCACAGGACACCACCCCAACCCCCTCCCCCACTGTCACGCAGTCACCACCACCACTCACAAAACCCTGCGGGGCCCCCGTGGCGGCTTGATTATGACTAATGACCCGGAATTAGGTAAAAAATTTGACAAAGCAGTTTTCCCCGGCACTCAAGGTGGGCCCTTAGAACACGTCATTGCGGGCAAAGCAGTAGCTTTCGGCGAAGCATTAAAGCCTGAATTTAAAACTTATTCCGGTCAAGTAATTGAAAATGCGCGCGCTTTAGCGGCACAGTTGCAGCAGCGGGGTTTAAAACTCGTTTCCGGTGGCACGGACAATCACTTAATGCTAGTTGATTTGCGATCGGTAAACATGACAGGCAAACAAGCGGATCAATTAGTCAGCGGTGTGAATATTACTGCTAATAAAAATACCGTGCCTTTCGATCCGGCATCGCCCTTTGTCACCAGCGGTTTGAGACTCGGTTCGCCGGCGATGACCACCAGGGGAATGGGAACAGCAGAATTTACCGAGATTGGCAATATTATTGCCGATCGCCTGCTAAATCCAGATGATGAAAGCGTCGCAGCCGACTGCCTTCGTCGAGTAGCAGCACTGTGCGATCGCTTCCCGTTATATCCCCACTTGTACTTAAAAGTGCCGGCATTAGCTTAATTTTCCTGATCGGCAATGGGGAATTGGTAGTTGGAAGTGTACGGGTAAAAGGGTAAAAGAGCAGGAAAAGATTGAGAGTTGCCGGTAGCGATATTGACAAGCGGTTTTCACCAAAAATATCGATCGCCAATACGGTTTTTAGTAAAGATATTTGTCGGGCGGGGCTGGTTTGACTAACGGTATTTGTCGGTTGCGAAAGATACCGCTCAACTGGGCCCGCTCGCCAAATATCGACTTTTTGGCTCGCGAAAAAGTCGATATTTCAAATCGTTAATTCGAGAGTTATGAATGAACAACCTGACAATTCGCCCCAGGGCAACTGCCATTGCGGCCAATCTCCGACTCCCAAACCCCCAGTCGCTCTTCAAGATGTTTCCTTGTTATAAGCCATCTGAAATGTAGTAGACTCTGCCTGACAGCCTAATTGCCCCGCACTATTTAAAATTGATTTCAGATGCCGTACCAGTATCTGTACCACATACTCGCTTTTCTGGTTTCTGCGATCATCGTCCTCTGGAGTACACCAATAGTCAAAAAAATTGGTCTCAAAAGCGGGCGAGTCGATCGGCCAGGCGAGCGAAAAGTCCACAAGCGCCCGATGGTGCGCTTGGGAGGAGTTTCCATCTTTCTCGGCACTATCACTGCCCTCTTATTTGTCTGGCTCTCAGGAGGCTTCATCGATGCTAACGGACAAGTTCTCAATCCCAAAGACGAATACGAAATTTGGGGAGTCACCCTCGGCGGCATCGGATTCTTCCTCATCGGTTTAGCAGACGACTTATTTTCACTCTCGGCCTTAAAACGCTTGCTCATGCAAATTGGCGTATCCAGCATCGTTTGGATGGCAGGCGTACAAATTGAGTTTCTCACAGTTCCCTCCTTGGGACTGACTGATATTGGCTGGCTGAGCTTGCCAATTACCGTGATTTGGCTCGTCGGCATGGCCAACGCCATCAACTGGATTGATGGTTTAGACGGTTTAGCTGCCGGAGTTTCAGGGATTGCAGCAGTTGTGATGCTGATTGTCAGTCTGGCGATGCACCAACCGGCGGCGGCCCTGATTGCAGCGGCTTTGGCTGGCGGGACATTGGGATTTCTGCGCTACAACTTCAATCCGGCTCAAATCTTTATGGGAGATGGCGGGGCTTATTTTATCGGGTTTACTCTCGCTGGAGTGGGAGTAATTGGGTTAGTTAAAACTACGGCTGTTACTTCTGTGTTGCTGCCATATTTAATTTTAGCTGTACCGATTTTAGATATGTCGGCGGTGATTCTCGATCGACTTCGCAACGGCAAGTCACCGTTTATTGCTGACAAGCGCCATCTCCACCACCGACTTCTAGAAGCCGGACTATCCCATCGATTTGCGGTTTTATTTATTTACTCACTGACACTGTGGGTGGGAAGTTTAGCCCTAGCTTTTTCGCTTCCGAGCGGCGTAATTTACGCTATGGCTGCAACCAGTTTGCTCGGATACGCTAGCTGGAAAGTTTGGAGACACGCTCGATAGTCAGTTGACAGTTGACAGTTGACAGTTGACAGTTGTTAGTTGACAGTTGACAGTTGACAGTTGACAGTTGACAGTTGACAGTTGACAGTTGACAGTTGACAGTTGACAGTTGAC